>CAZYDA010000061.1:0-5905 GCA_964645275.1 uncultured Dehalococcoidia bacterium
CCTGCTGAGCAAAGAAGGACAGGCCATTATGGAGCGGAACGGCCAGCCGCCCATCGTGCCGGCGGTGGCCAGTGATTTAAGTAAAATTCCCCTCAAACTGAGGCCCTATCTTAAGCAGCTAGAGGAGGAATCATGAACCTGGCCACTCGCCCTCGAAGATTAGCTCAGCCGGGCCGGAGAGGAAGACCTCCCCCACTCCGTCCCACTCGACCAGTAGCTCACCTCCGGGTAGCGTCATCCGGACCTCCTTACTAGCCACTCCTTTAAGTTGAGCCGCCACCGCCACGGCACAGGCGCCACTACCACAGGAGAGCGTTTCCCCCACTCCTCTCTCCCAGACCCTTACTTCAATTCGATCAGCTCCAGTTGCTTGAGCTACCTCAAAGTTCGTCCGCCGGGGAAAGAGGGGGTGATTTTCCACCGCCGGGCCAACTTCGGCCAGGGGAAACTCGACAACTGGCTGATCTTGGAAGTAGACCGCGTGGGGATTACCCATGGAGACGAAGCTTAGCCGCAACTTCTGCCCTTTGACTTCAAGGGGGTGGTTGAACACTGGACCGGGGCCTTCCACCTGAACTGGTATCTTCTCCGGCGCCAGCTCTGGCTGGCCCATCCCCACCCGAATCAGGTTTTCCCTCACCTCAGCGACCCTTATCCCCCCCAGGGTCTCCACCTTGATGAGAGAACCTTTTACCAGGCCCTTCTCGAGCAGGTATTTAACAAAGCATCTCAGTCCATTCCCGCAAGCCTCAGATTCCGAGCCGTCAGGGTTGAAAAACCGCATCGCAAAATCGGCCTGCCGTGATTTCAGCAGCAGAATCAGTCCATCTGCCCCCACCCCGAAGTGACGCCGGCACATGGACTGGGCAATTTCCGCCCAGTCCTTCTCCAGCCCTCGGGCATCTACCAGCACGAAGTCGTTTCCGGTGGCTTGGAGCTTAGCAAACTTTATCCCAAGTTCACCTCCTTGAGCCATTTCAGGGCAGCATCCATCGCCTGCCGGTTTACCCTCAGCCGATGTTCTCCGCCGGGGACAAGTATAAGCTTCTTGGGCTCCCTCGCCTTTTCGTAAAGCCTTCGAGCATGGGAGGGCGGGACGAGTTCATCGCTTTCCCCGTGAAGGATGAGAAGAGGCCGAGGGGAGATCTTGCCTATGAAATTGATGGGGCTGACCTCTTGGAATCCCCGAGCCCATTCCTCAAAGGAGGGTGGGAAGTCGGGATCACGGATGGTGCCCACCTCTCGGGCCTGCCGCAGCATTTCCTCCGGAGGGAAGGTGAATTCGGCTGGGCAGGCACAGGCCACCAGTGCCCTTATGCGCTCATTATGGGCGGCTACATAGACTGCCACCGCCGCCCCGCCGCTGAAACCCATTACCGAGACCCGGGTTTTATCAGCCTCTTCGATGGAGCAAAGCCAATCCAGGACAGCCTTGAGGTCTCTGGCCCAGCCGAGGAGATCGAAATTGCCTTCGCTTTCCCCTGCTCCCCGAAAGTTGAAAGCAAAACTCAGAAAGCCCTCCTGACTGAATCTCTCGGCCAGAGTCCGATAGCCTGGGTCAGAGGAATCGGGGGGGCGGGCGGGAATGCCATGGCAGAGGCAGAGCACGGGAAAAGGCCCTCTTCCCTGAGGAAGATGTATTTCCCCCTTTAGTCTGAGGCCATCTACCTTGATGAAAACCTCCTTCATGTCATTCCTTTGTCTTAGTTATTGTGCTAGGCTCCCTTGCCTGAGTTGATGATGCTGAGGATCTCCTCTGGCCGATTCACCAGGAAGTCGGGCTTTTCCTTTCTTAACGCCTCAGGGGCGTGATAGCCCCAGGCTACGGCGATCACCTTAAGCCCCAGCTTGTGGCCATCTTTGATGTCTCGAGTAGTATCACACACCAGCCAGGCGTCTCGCAGTTCGCCAGATTGAGCCAGGTAGTGCTTGAGGAGCTTGAACTTGCTCTCCCCCCGTTCGGCGCCGAGAACTACCTCAAAGTACCCGCGCAGCCCATGCCCTTGCAAAAACTCCTCGATCAGCTCCCTGAGGTTGGAGGAGATGATCACCAGCCGACGACTCTTGGCTAGCTGAGCCAGAACCTCAGCCAGACCTTTGAAGACCTTCACCTGGTCGAGGTTTTCTCGAAAAAGCCTCTTGCCCTCCAATACCAGACGGGGGAGCTTAAAGGGGGAAAGCCCCACGGTCTTCATGATGGCTGGTGCGCTCTGGTGAAATAGCTCCACATATTGCTTCCGGCTTGCCAACCTTCTATACCCGAACTCCTCGCTGAGTTGGTTATAAATCTTGAAGGAAAGAGAAAGGGTATCAGCCAGCGTGCCATCAAAGTCAAAAACCATCAGCTTGCTCTTCATCTTCTTAACTCAGGCTCACCCTGTAGTATAGCCTTCCCTGAGCGTTGGCTCAAGGAGGATCATTTATCCGAGCTGAGCACTGGGATCGACGTCGAGGTCCCAGCTAGAAATCCGCCCTGCCTTAAATCTGAAGTACGCACACGAGGCGACCATGGCTGCATTATCAGTGCAGAGGGTGGGATGGGGGATGAGGACAGGCAGAGGCGACCTCGAGCTTAGCTCCTCCCGAAAACGAAGGTTACTGGCTACTCCTCCACCCAGGAGAATTTGTCTCGCCCCATACTCCTCCGCTGCCCGAATGGTCTTGGTAACCAGGACATCAACCACGGCCTCTTGAAACCCGGCAGCGATGCGGCTTATAAGCTCGGGTGGCGAGTCCGGTGAAATGCCCTGCTCCCAGCACAGGTGCAGCACCGCCGTCTTAAGCCCGCTGAAGCTGAAGTCGTGGGTCCCAGGGAGCCAGGCGCGGGGCAGGGGGTAGGGGTTGCTCGCTCCTCGAGCGGCTCGCTCGATGGCTGGGCCACCGGGATAGCCCAGATAAAGAAGACGGGCCACCTTGTCGAAGGCCTCACCCGCGGCGTCGTCTCGGGTTCGGCCAAGCAGAAGGTACTCCCCATGATCTTTCATCAATACCAGTTCGGTATGGCCACCGGAAACGATGAGGCAGAGGGCGGGGAAGTCAATGGAGTGGCTTTCCAGACAATTAGCATAAATATGCGCCTCCAGATGATTCACCCCGATGAGGGGCAACCCAGCAGCCAGGGCCAGGGATTTGGCCAGATTTACCCCGACCAGCAGCGAGCCCGCCAGCCCCGGGCCGATGGTCACCGCCACGGCGGAGAGGCTCTTCAGGTCTACGTCAGCATCGGAAAGGGCCCGCTTCAGGATGGGTATTATGGCCAGGAGGTGCTGGCGGGAGGCCACCTCCGGCACCACGCCTCCATAACGGGCATGGATATCCACCTGAGAGGCCACCACATTGGAGAGGATCTGTACGCCATCCTCCACCACGGCGGCCGCAGTTTCATCGCAGGAGGTCTCCAGACCCAGTACCTTGATTCCCAATCCGCAAAGAGCGTAGCAGATTCTTTTCCCCGGGACAAGGGCTCTAATCTGGGATTCTGCCCTCAGTCTCACTTCGATCGGGACTTGATTTTCGGTAGTTTATTGAAGTATAATGCGTCCAAGCCTGTAAAGGAAGGAGGTGGTTATGCTGAAGAGGTTGTTACCTCTGGTGGTAGCCTTACTAGTGGCTCTGGTGTTGGTGTCTGGGTGTGCTAAGGCTACGCCTAGTCCGACTCCAACGGCCAGCCCCAGTCCTACCTCAACTCCTACTCCGAGCCCAAAGCCAACCCCTAGTCCTACCCCGAGCCCTGCGCTGCCCAAGGAGATAAAGATTGGTAGCATAATGGCTATGACTGGTGCTCTGGCACATATGGGGCATTTGATGAGCCAAGCAGCTAAGCTGGCGGTTGAGGAGATCAATGCCGCTGGTGGAGTAGCGGGAAGCCCGGCGAAGCTGCTACTGGAGGATAGCACCACCGAAGCGAAGACCGCCCTGGAGGCCTTTAAGAAGTTAGTGGAAGTGAATGGGGTGCGGGTGGTGGTTGGACCCATGATCAGCCCAGCGGTTATGGCTATAGGCCCCTATGCCAGCGAGCGAGGGGTGGTCTTTATCTCGCCTTCTTCCACCGCACCGACTGTCGCCGAGCAGCCCTGGGCGGGCAAGGCCTGCTTCCGCACCTGTCCCAACGATAACTTCCAGGGCAAGGCTCTGGCCAAGCTTATCCTGGACAAGGGATTTAAGCGAGTGGCCATCTTGGTAATGGATAATCCGTATGGCGTAGGCATTGAGAAGGTGGCTAAAGAAGCACTGGGTGGCAAGGTGGATGTCGTCGCCGATATAAGATATGACCCGAAGAAGCTGGATTACCTCACCGAACTGGGACTCATCAAGGATAAGAACCCCGACTGTGTGCTTCATGTGGGCTTCCACGATGACGGGGCAGTGGTCTATCGCCAGGCCATGGAGATGGGGCTGGATAAGCTCCAGTGGGTCTCGGCAGAAGGCCTTTATGGCTTTGACTTCTCCCTCTCCAAGGATGCCTCCGAGTTCATGGTCAAGGCAGTTATGGGTACTGCTCTCACCTCTACCGGCCCCCGCTACGAGGAGTTTTGTGCCAAATATCAGAAGAAATGGGGTGAGGAAGTCAGCGTGTACTGCGATACGACCTATGATGCCACCTGGATGATAGCCAAGGCCATTGAGAAGGCCGGGGCTTATGATGGCGTGAAAATAGCTCAGGCGCTCCACCAGGTAGGCCAGTCCTACCCTGGGGCCAGCGGTGTGATAACCTTCAATGAGAAGGGTGATCGTGTCTCGGGCGTTTATAAGATCTGGAAGGTTGAGAAGCTGGCCGAAGGTAAGTACAAGTTTGTTCAGGTGGGCCTTATGTCATTTGAGTAAAGGCCCGCGATCACATGTGAGATAGAACTTTCTGGCTTAACGGTGCTCCCTTTCCGAGCCCCGGAAGGGGAGCATTTCTTTTTCCACTGCCCAATGGAGCGACTTGAATTGAGCACCTGCCCCAGGTAATAATAAGAGTTGAATGCCTACGGAAGCCAGAAGCCCAAGGGGAGGTTTGACCTTAGCTGAAAAGATCCTGGCCGCTCATTCGGGGAGGAAAAAACTTTCCCCTGGAGAGATAATAAACGTAAAGGTAGATCTTGTCCTGGCAAATGACATCACCGCCCCCATTGCCATCCGGGAGTTTGAGCGAATCGGGGCCAGGAAGGTCTTTGACCCCCAGCGGGTAGTCCTGGTGCCCGACCACTTTGTCCCGAACAAGGACATCGCTTCTGCTGAGCAGGCCAAGCTCATGAGAGAATTTGCTCAAAGGGAGGGGGTGGTTTACTTTGAGGTGGGAAGTTCGGGAATCGAGCACGTGCTTTTGCCGGAAAAGGGACTGGTCCTGCCGGGAGAGGTGGTTGTCGGGGCTGATTCTCATACCTGCACCTATGGGGCCCTAGGAGCCTTCGCCACTGGAATGGGCTCTACCGACATCGCGGTGGCCATGGCCACCGGGGAGATCTGGATGAAGGTTCCCCCCACGCTCAGATTTATCTACCGGGGAAAGCTACCTCGGTGGATTGGGGGGAAGGATCTGATCCTTTACACCATAGGGGACATTGGGGTTGATGGAGCGCTCTACTCGGTCATGCAGTTTGAGGGTGAGGTGATCGATTCCCTTTCGATGGATGGGCGCTTCACCATGGCAAATATGGCTATCGAGGCTGGGGCTAAGGCTGGCCTCTTTCGGGTGGATGAAAAAACCCTTTTTTATGTTAAATCTCGGGCCAGACGTCCTTACCAGGTTTATGAGGCCGATGCAGAGGCTGAGTATGAGCGTGTGCTTGAATATGATGTCTCTGAACTCGAGCCACAGGTGGCCTTTCCCCACCTGCCTTCTAATACCCGGTCGATCAGCGAGGTGGGGGAGATCGAGATCGATCAGGTGGTGATTGGGAGCTGTACCAACGGTCGACTG
>CAZYDA010000062.1:0-5817 GCA_964645275.1 uncultured Dehalococcoidia bacterium
AATTCTTGCCCATCTTCAGCTCAACCTTTAGGGGCACGCTGAGTTCCAGGGCATGGGGCATGATTTCCTCCACCAGATGCTTTACCTCCTCCAATTCCTCCGGCGGAACTTCAAATAGGAGCTCATCGTGAACCTGAAGGATCAGCTTGGACTGGAGGGTCTTCTCTTCCATCCTCTGCTGAATCTTTATCATGGCTAGCTTGATGATGTCCGCAGCGCTGCCTTGAACTGGCATGTTGATGGCCATCCGCTCCGCCGCCTGCCTCACCTGAGCGTTGGAAGAGCTGACCTCAGGAATATACCTGCGACGGCCGAGGATCGTCTGTACATAGCCCTTTTCGAGGGCCTGCTTCTTGGTCGCTTCGATGTACTCCTTCACCCCGCGGTACTTCTCAAAGTAGGTTCTGATGAACTCCGCCGCCTCCTGGCGGGAAAGGCCAGTGGCCTGCTCCAGTCCATAGTCGCTCATGCCGTAAATCACCCCGAAGTTGACCGTCTTGGCCACCCGCCGCATCTCTGGGGTCACCTCAGAGGGAGAGATTCCAAAAACCTTGGCCGCTGTGTTGGTGTGAATATCCTCATCCTGAGCAAAGGCAGAGAGCAATCCCGGATCCTGAGAGAGGTGAGCCAGTATACGTAGCTCCACCTGGGAGTAATCAGCCGAAAGAAGCAGATTGTCTCCCTGGGCAATGAAGGCCTCTCGTATTTTCACTCCCCCATCAGCGCGCACCGGGATGTTCTGGAGGTTTGGCTCAGAGGAGGAAAGCCGACCGGTGGCAGTGGCCGTCTGGTTGAAGTTGGTGTAGACCCTCCCGGTCTCCGGATCAACCAGCAAGGGGAGGGCATCAACGTAGGTAGACTTCAGCTTGGATATCTGCCGATACTCCAGCAGAAGCTCGACAACCGGATGAGCGCCCCTCAAGCCCTCAAGCACTGCAGCATCGGTGGAATAGCCGGTCTTGGTCTTGCGTGAACGCTTCAGGCCCAGCTCCTCGAAGAGGACATGACTTAGCTCTCGGGGGGAATTTAGGTTGAACTGATGGCCCACTGCGTTATAGATCCGCGCCTCCAGCTCCCTCAGCGCTTGGCCCAGCTCCTGAGACATCTCCTGCAGCAAGGGTATATCCAGGGCCACCCCGTTCATTTCCATGCGAAGCAGAACGGGAAGAAGGGGCATCTCCACCTCGGTGAACAGCCGCCACAGATCCTGTTCCTTGAGTTCCTTCTCCAGAAGCTCCCTAAGCCTTCCGGTTATGTCGGCGTCCGCACAGGCGTAATCCACCACCCTGTCCGGACGAAGATCAGCCATGGAAACCCGCTTCCTTCCCGAGCCAATGAGGGAGCTGATGGTGGTCATCTCCATTCCCAGTCGGTTAAAGGCCAGTTGCTTTAAACCGAGCGACTTTTCCCCGAGGAGGTAAGCGGCCACCATGGTGTCAAAGGCGAGATTCTCCAGCGGTAAATCATGTCGCAGAAGAACAGCCCAATCGTACTTCCCATTATGGGCTATCTTGGGAAGGCGAGCATCTCTCAAAACTGGCCCCAGCCTTTCCCTCACCAGGGGAAGTTCAAGGTTGCCAGCCCACCTGTGCCCTATAGGAAGATACCAGGCCTGTCCCGGTCGGATGGACAGAGACAGCCCTACGAGCTCAGCTCTCCGGGCATCCTGACTGGTGGTCTCGGTATCGATCACCAGAAACCTGGCCTCGGACAGCTCCCCCAAGAGGTCGTCCAGGGCTTCCAGGTCGGTCACCAGTTGATAGTTCGTCTCAGGAGCGGCCTCTCTCCTTAAGGAGATCCTCTCCTCGCCTATGGTTTCCGGGAGCTTGTTCAGCAGGCTGAAGAATTCAAGTTCCCGGAATAGTTCCTTAACCTTTTCCCGGTCGTAGCCGCTGACACGGCAGGATTCCAGGTCAAGGGATATGGGAACATCAGATTTGATGGTGGCCAGCTCCTTGCTCTCCCTGGCCATCTTCTCATTCTGGCGCAGGAGCTCCCGCAGCTTGGGCGGCTCCACCTCCTCCAGGCGACGGTAGATCTCCTCCACACTGCCAAACTCCTGGACAAGCCGGAGAGTTGTCTTCTGCCCTACCCCACTGACCCCCGGAATGTTATCCGAGGGGTCTCCCTTAAGGCCCTTCAGATCGGGTATTTGCCAGGGCCAGAGCCCATATTTTTCCTTCACCGCTCCCCCGTCGTAAAGCTGAGTATCGCTAAAGGGCCGACCTGGGCGCGGAAGAAGCACCTCAACTCCATCTCGAACCAGCTGCAAGGTATCGGTGTCGCCGGTCACGATGATCGTCCGAATTCCTCGCTCTCTTGCCTGCCGGGCCAAGGTACCCAAGATATCATCCGCCTCATAGCCAGGCACCTCGAAGGAGGGAATGTTGAAGGCCTTCACCACCTCGCGCATCTTCCGAATCTGGAGGGCAAGCTCATCAGGAGCCTTAGGCCGCTGGGCCTTATACTGAGGAAAAATTTCATGCCGGAATGTCGGGGAGGGGTGGTCAAAGGCCACCGCCCAGTAACTAGGCTTGAACTCCTGAAGTACCTTAAGAACCATGCTCACAAAGCCATAGAGTGCTCCCGTGGGCTCTCCCTCCTTGGTAGTAAGGCCAGGCAAGGCATGGAAAGCCCGATGAATCAAGGCATTTCCATCAAAGAGAAGAAGCAAATCTTCCATGATTGTTGAATGGAAATCCACCACCCCTCTGCCAAGGTCCCATCAGCGGAGGGCCTTTAACTTATAACTAACCAATCCCCAATCTGGAAAAAGTGATTTAAGGGCTTGTGCGGCTAAATTTGAAGTCTGGAAGAATCAGTGCCTAGGTCACTGCTGGAGTCTCGCCCGGATGAAGCCTCTTCCACTTCTCTAGGAGTTCCTCACGGGTTTCGCGATGATCCGGGTCTGGCACACAAGCATCCACCGGGCAGACCTCGGCGCACTTGGAGGACTCATACCAGCCAACGCACTCGGTGCACTTGTCGGGGTCTATCACGTAGATCGTCTCCCCTTCACTTATCGCTTCATTCTTGCACTCCGCCTCACAGGCGCCACAGCTTATGCACTCCTCAGTGATCTTGTACGCCATTTACCCCTCCTTTTTAAAATTTTATCTCGGCATGTCTGACATGGCGAGCTCAGTTAGATAATCTCCAGTCCTCACAAATCCATGAGGACTCACGGGCTTACCTCCGGAAACCTACTTCTTCACCTCTGCTAGAGGGAAATACTTCTTCCTCAGAGCTCGGGCCACGTGCCTAGGAACAAACTCCTCCAGGTAGCCTCCAAGCTGGGCCACCTCCTTGAGAAGGCTGGAGCTCAAGAACTGATACTGGGCTGCCGTCATCAGACAGAGCGTCTCCACCTCATCAGCCAGCTTCTTGTTCATCAAGGCCATATCGAACTCCAGCTCGAAATCAGCGCTCATCCTTAAGCCCCTAATGATGACCCTGGCACCAACCTCACGAGCAAATTCAACCGTCAGCCCGGAATAAGCTCTCACCTCCACATTCGGCAGGTGAGCTACGGCTTCCTCCATCAGCTTCACCCTCTCCTCAATGGTGAAGAGGAGTTCCTTCTGAGGCCGAGAGTATACCCCAATAACCAGTCGGTCAAATATCTTTGACGCCCGGGTAGCAATATCCAGATGCCCATGGGTTACCGGATCAAAGCTTCCTGGATACAAGGCCGTGATCAACCCTCACCTCCAAAACAAAAAATGGAAACCGCAGCATCACCATGGCGGAGGACCTTTGCCAATCTGAAGCTTCCATAAAAGTCCCCCAAACTCAGCCGCGTAGAGTGCTCTGCAGCTATGATCGTCCCCGGCCCCACCAGCGAGGAGGAAGCCAGAGCAGTTAAGGCGCTCGGAAGAGAGGGATCATTGTAGGGAGGGTCCAAGAAGACCAGACTGTACCTTTGCTTCAAGATGGACAAGGCCTTTCTCACTTCCAGGCAGTAAACCTTAGCTCGCAAACTCAAACCAGTACGATGCAGGTTCTCTTTAATTATAGCGCAAAATCGAGGATTCTGCTCCACAAAATCAGCCCACTCTGCCCCCCGACTTAGGGCCTCTATTCCCACTGCCCCAGTGCCAGCGTAAAGGTCCAGAACCCGAGACCAATCGGTGGGGAGAGCAGTTAGAGCGGAGAAAATTGCCTCCCGTACCCGCTCCGAGGTCGGGCGGAGTCCTTTTCCTCTTACCCCTTTGAGCGAAAGCCCCTTAGCCTCTCCGGCAATCACTCGCATTCCAGCGAAATTCGAACCAGAATTCAGACCAAGATTTGCCCAAAAGTTATTCCAGTTTTTGGGACCCCGTAAATTCAGATTTAAATTAGGTGTCCCCGCAAAATCCTTTAGATTTTGCGGGGTACCGTAAGCGTTTACCATTATAGATAGCCTGATAAATTGGGTCAAGCTAGAAGCCCAGCCAGTAGCTCCCCCCCGGGGGAAGTACCGAAAAATCCTCTCCCTCCAGCTTGGCACTTAAGGCCTTCCTGAGTTCAGGGATCGGAACTCGAATCTGTCTCATGGAATCGCGTTCCCTAATGGTCACCTGATCATCCTCCAGCGACTGGAAATCAATGGTGACGCAGAAGGGAGTGCCGATTTCGTCCTGACGGCGATATCTTCGTCCAATGCTCTGCGCATCATCGTACTGAACCATGAAGTGCCTGCGCAGCTCAGCAGCCAGTTCTCGCGCTGGGGGAACCAGCCTCTCATTGCGGCTGAGAGGAAGCACGGCCACCTTAACGGGAGCCAGCTTCGGGTGAAGCCGCAGTACCACCCGGACCTCCCCCTTCTCATCTGTCTCCTCATCGTAGGCATCAGTCAGGAAAGCCAGAGCGGAGCGTTCCACCCCAGCCGAAGGCTCAATGACATAGGGGATGAAACGCTCCCCCGTCTCCTCATCAAAGTAACTCAAATTCTCCCCACTATGTTGACTGTGCTGAGTGAGATCAAAATCGGTGCGGTTGGCTATCCCCTCCAGCTCAGCCCAGCCCATGGGGAAGCAGTACTCGATATCGTAGCAGGCCTTGGCATAATGTGCCAGCTCCTTGCCCAGATGCTCCCTCAGCCGCAGGTTCTCCCTTTTGATGCCCAGCTCGACATACCAGTTGAGACGCTCCTCCAGCCAGTATTGAAACCACTTCTCATCCTCTCCCGGCTTAACAAAGTACTCCAGCTCCATCTGCTCAAACTCCCGGGTGCGGAAGATGAAGTTGCCCGGGGTGATCTCATTGCGGAAGGCCTTACCAACCTGGGCAATGCCAAAGGGAAGCTTCCTTCGGCTGGCTCGGAGCACGTTCTGGAAATTGACGAACATGCCCTGCGCGGTCTCCGGGCGCAGATAAACCACAGCCGCTTCGTCCTCAACTGGGCCCATGAAGGTCTTGAACATCAGATTGAAGAGGCGGGGCTCGGTGAGCTCGCCTCCGCAGGAAGGACATCGCCCATCCTTCACCTCGTCTGCCCGCCATCTCAGATGGCAACTCTTGCACTCCACCAGGGGATCGGCGAAGGAATCCAGGTGCCCGCTGGCCACCCAGGTCTGGGTGTGCATCAGGATGCTGGAGTCCAGCCCCACCACATCCTCCCTCTCCTGAACCATCCTCTGCCACCAGGCCCGCTTAATGTTGTTCTTCAGCTCCACCCCCAGGGGGCCAAAGTCCCAGCAGGAAGATAACCCCCCATATATCTCGCTGGAGGGGAATACGAAGCCTCGACGCTTACACAGGGAAACAAGCTTTCCCATCTCCACCATGACGACTTTCCCAAATGAAAGCTTAGCAATTTCCCTGACTGCTGTCAAA
>CAZYDA010000063.1:0-5696 GCA_964645275.1 uncultured Dehalococcoidia bacterium
TGCCACATACCCGGATGAGATAGGCAATGCGGTGGGCAATCACCCGGGTCTTGCCGCTTCCTGGTCCAGCCAGCACAAGCACTGGGCCGTTTACAGCCTCGACTGCCTGTCGCTGGGCAGGGTTGAGAGAGCTCAGGATATCCATTCGATCAGACGAAGATGGGTTGGTTTTCGGTGATCACCCGCTTTTCCTGCTGCAGCTCCTCCCGAAGATGTTTGGGGAGGCAAAAAAGGCCCTGGTGGGTCAGGCCGTCATAGAAGCGCAGCCTTCGCTGGCACCGAGTCGAGATCCGACGGTCAACCTCCTCGGAGGAGAGTCGGTGAGGATCAAGGCTCTCGCTGGCGAGGGAGAACCCCCAGGCCCCGCTGAAAGCCGGGACATCGGTCTGGTAGGGAAAGACCCTAGCGAAGACTAGGCTTAAGGTATGATTAACGGCAGTGAAGACCTGGGACATCCCAACGCAGGTGGAGCCGGATTGCAGGCTGATGATGCCCCCTTCCTTAAGCCGGCTTTTAACAAGCTGATAAAAGCTCTGGGTGTAGAGAAGGTAGGCTGGCCCTTCCTCAACTGGATCGGGCAGGTCAAGGATGATGACGTCGAATTTCTCCTTACTCTGGTTTAGGTACTCTTGAGCATCGGTATTGATAAGCTCAGCTCGGGGGTCGTCAAAGGAACCCTGGTGGAGGGAGGGGAGAAGCTCGCGGCAGATGCGAATGACTTCCTCATCAATGTCAACCATGGTGGCCCTTTTAACCGTTTTGTGAACCAGCACCTCCCTGAGGGTGGCTCCTTCTCCACCTCCAGCGACGAGAACCCTCTCTGGATTTGGGTGGGTTATCATTGCTGGATGCACCAATGCTTCATGGTAAATGAATTCGTCTTTCTCGCTGGACTGAACCTTGCCATCCAGCACCAGCATCTTACCGAAGGCCAAGGTTTCGAAGATCTCAATGGTCTGGAATCTCGACCTCCCCTGATAGAGGATGGACTTAAGGCCAAACTGCTGAGCCACGGTGGGACCAGTCTGTTCGGTAAACCAGGCGGAGGTCTGAAATGTAGTGGTCGCTGAGTTATCTTGCATTTTCAACTCCCTTGCTGTCTTGACACCCCAGAAGCTAGGTGCTCCTCCCTCTCGACCTCCGTAATGGAGGACTCCCTGGCTCCCAGCCTCTCGACCAGGAGTTCGGCCGCCTTGTGGGGAGGGAAGGAATCGCCGTAGGTATAGATATCTACGGCAGCATACCCATATTCTGGCCAGGTATGAATGCAGATGTGCGAGCCGGAACTCAGCACTACCCCACTCACTCCCTGAGGGCTGAAGTGATAGAACGACTCCCCCAGGACATCCACGTTTGATTGTTGGGCGGCAGAGCGCAAAGCTTGCTTGAGGAACTCCATGTCATCCAGCACAGGAGCACACTCTCTTAGGTCCAACAGGATATGTCTACCCAACGCTTGCAAGTCACAACCTCTGAGGGGCCTTACCTTAATTATTATATAAGACCCGGCAGCTTTTCTCAAAGGCTTCGGCTCTTTGGTTAACGTAATGAGTCTGCAAACTATGCTTGCCAGCTCGAGTTGGGGCTGGTAAACTTTAACCGGTGGGAGCATGCTTAAGCTTGAGGGCCTGAGGCTGAACGTAAACGGCAAAGCTATTCTGGACGGCTTGAACCTTGAGGTCGAGCACGGCGAAATACATGGTCTTCTGGGGGTGAACGGAACTGGCAAGACAACCCTGGCCAATCTAATCATGGGCCTGATCTCTCCCGATGGGGGAAGGATAATCTTCGAGGGCCGCGATATCACAGATATTTCTGTTTCCCAGAGGGCCAAGTTGGGGATCACGCTTGCCTGGCAGGAGCCAGCTCGTTTTGAGGGACTCACCGTCGGAAAATACTTGCGGCTAAATGGGGGAGCTGATCCAGGAAAACTGGAGAAAACCCTGCACCTGGTAGGCCTTTCTCCGGATTATTTGGAGCGCCTTGTGGATTCGACTCTCAGCGGGGGAGAGCGCAAGCGAATCGAGCTGGCAGCGGTGATGGCCATGAGGCCTAAGCTGGCCATCCTGGATGAGCCCGATTCAGGGATAGACATGGTCTCTCTTCCCTACATCATGAAGGGGGTAGCCGAGATGGTGAGGGGAGGTTCTTCAGTTCTGCTGATCACGCATAATGAGAGTGGTGCAGAGATAGCTGATCGTGTCTCAGTCATCTGTGCTGGCAAGATAATTCAAAGCGGATCCCCGAGGGAGGTTTGCCAGTGGTTTAAGGAAAATTGTCGGGTCTGCCCAGCCCCGAACATTCCCCGGGAGGAATTTCAAAGGTGATGGTCAAGGAATATGAAGCCCTTCTGGAGGCCTATTCAAAGGCCGGCGGAGATAGAGAGGCTCTGGCCAGCCCTGAGGTAGGTCAGCTTCTCATCCATCAAAACAGGGTTTTGCGGGCCAACCAGGTAAAAGGCTTGCGGCTGGAGACGGAGGAGTTCGCCTCTGGGGTGAGGATTCACTTTGTGGTTGAAAGGGGAGCGAGGATAGAGCGTCCCGTGCATCTCTGCTTTGGCCTCCTTCCCCAGGAGGGACTGCAGGAGATTGTCTTGCAGGTGAAGGCAGAGGAGGAGAGCAAGGTAAGCGTCATCGCTCATTGTACTTTTCCCAACGCCTTGAAGGTAATACACCGCATGGAGGCCGAGCTGGAGATAGGCCCAGGGGCTGAATTCAATTACCAGGAAACACACTACCACGGAGAGTCTGGCGGGATAGAAGTCATCCCCCGAGCGAAGATCAGGATTGCCGAGAGAGGGATATGGAGGAGCAGTCTCAATCTTGTTCAAGGTCTAGTGGGGAAACTGGACTACGACTTTGAGGCCTTTTGTGAGGAGAAGGCGGTGACTGAGCTCCTGGTCAAAGCCTATGGCAAGAGGGATGACGAGATCAAGATCTGGGAGCGGATTCACCTGAACGGAAGGGAATCCCGAGGCTTGGCGAAGAGCAGACTGGTGTTGATAGACCGGGCCAGGGCTGAGGTCAGGGGAGAGACCTACGGCAATGCTCCGCTGGCCAGGGGCCATGTTGATTGCCTGGAGATCGTAAACGGTGAGGAGGCCATTGCCCGGGCGATCCCCATCGTCGAGGTGAGGGATCGGCTGGCAAAGGTGACCCATGAAGCCGCCATTGGAAGCCTGGACAGGAAGCAGATACAGACGCTGATGGCTCGGGGCCTGGAGGAGCAGGAGGCCATTGACGTCATCGTGAGCGGCATCCTCAGGGGATAAGGTTAGTTAATGTCCCGCAGAATTCCCCGAATTTTGCGGGATTTTCAGCTAATTAGGTTGTGGCTGCTGACTTCATTAACTCTTTCTGAAGGATGAGACAGGATTCCTTTTCCTTGAGCTCCTGGGGCGATGATTGACCGGGTCGAGATTTACGTTCGTGGGGGGGATGGGGGCAATGGGGTCGTCAGCTTCCGCCGTGAGAAGTTCGTGCCTCGTGGTGGTCCAGACGGGGGGGATGGTGGGGACGGCGGCAGCGTCTTCTTGGAAGCCGACGGACGCAAGTCTACCCTGAGCGACCTCCGGTTTCGACGGCACTATCGAGCGGGCAGGGGAGGGCACGGGAGGGGTAAGAACCAGCATGGCCGGAAAGGTGAGGACCTGGTGATAAAGGTTCCTCGAGGCACCGTTGTTCGCTCGAGGGATACCGGTGAGGTGCTGGCGGACCTCGTTGAGGATGGGATGAGGGTGCTGGTGGCCCAGGGTGGGAGGGGTGGCTGGGGGAATGCCCGCTTCGCTACCTCCACCAACCGCACTCCACGAATAGCTCAGAAAGGGGAGCCGGGGGAAAGCAGATGGCTAATTCTCGACCTCAAGCTGATCGCCGATGCGGGGCTGGTGGGAAAGCCTAACGTGGGCAAGTCTACCTTGCTCTCTCGGGTCTCTGCTGCCCGACCCAAGATTGCTGATTACCCCTTCACCACCACCGAGCCGGTGCTGGGTGTGGTAGAGCTGGGCTACCATTCCTTCGTTCTGGCTGATATCCCGGGGCTTATTGAGGGAGCCCATGCTGGCCGGGGCCTAGGACATGAGTTCTTGCGTCATATCGAGCGCACCCGGGTGCTCATTCATCTCCTCGATGGCAACGCGGCTGACCCCCTCTCCGACCAGGAGGAGATAGCCAAGGAACTCCAGCTCTTTAACCCGGAACTTTTGAGTAAGCCACAGGTCTTGGTGGTGAATAAGATAGATCTCCCCCAAGTCAGGGAGCGTCTGCCCTGGTTAAGGGAAAGCTTGGCCCAGGGAGATAGGCCTTTGTTCTTCATCTCCGCCCTCACCGGGGAAGGGGTCCCGGAGCTTCTGGCGCGAGTCTCCAACCTTTTGACCCAAGCTCGAGGACGGCCGGAGCCACCTGGTGAGCCGGCCGAGGGATTCAAGGTATTCCGACCGCGACCAATTTAGGGGGAGCTGGCTTGCGAGTAGGCATCTTGGGTGGCACCTTCGACCCCATTCACCTGGGACATCTCATCGTGGCCGAGGAGGTCAGGGTGAGACTTGAAGTCCCCAAGATACTCTTCATTCCCGCAGGCAACCCCTGGCTGAGGCGAGGTCCAGTTGCCCCAGCGGGACATCGGCTAGAAATGGTAAGGCTAGCCATTAAGTCCAATCCTTTTTTTGAGCTCTCCAGCCTGGAGGTGCAGCGTCCGGGGCCAACCTACACGGTGGACACGCTGACGGAGCTGCGGGAAAGATTTGGCGAGGATGCGGAGTTCTACTTCATCATTGGTCCCGATGCCTTGGTCGAGTTGCCGAAGTGGAAGCAGCCTGGGCGGCTCATAGAACTTTGCTGGCTGGTGGGAGTAAAGCGGCCAGGAGCGCAGGAGGTGAAGCTTGAGGAGCTGGAGAGGGCCATCCCGGGGCTTACCTCTCGCCTTATCCTTGTGGACGAACCTCAGATTGGGATAAGCTCAACGGAGATAAGGGAGCGGGTAACTCGGGGTCTTTCCATCCGCTACCTGGTGCCTGAAGAAGTACAAGACTATATTTACCGGCATCGGCTCTATTTGAAGGAGGAGGCTTGAAAGAAGAGAGATTGCTGGAGCTGGTTCTGGAGAAGTCCTTGAAGCGGGGTGACTTCGTTCTCTCCTCCGGCCTCAGGAGCTCTTATTACTTCGATGGAAGGCTGACAACCCTCTGGCCTGAGGGGGCCTATCTAGTGGGGAAGAGAGTCTTTCAACTGGCGAGAGAAGCCGGGGCCGAGGCCATCGGTGGGCCCACGCTGGGAGCCGACCCCATCGTGGCCGCGGTGGCGCTCGTGAGCTGGCTGGAGGGAGAGCCACTGCCGGCCTTCATCGTGAGGCAGGAGCCGAAGAAACATGGGATGCGAAGGTACATCGAGGGGCATCTCCCAGCTGGGGGAAAGGTGGCCATCGTTGACGACGTCATCACCACCGGCGGGGCCATCCTGCGGGCCATTGAGGCGGTGGAGGGGGAGGGCTGCCGGGTAGCTAGGGTGATAGTGCTGCTGGATCGCCAGCAGGGTGGCTCGAATGAACTTCGTCGTCGGGGCTACGATTTCGCCCCTCTGTTCCTCGCCGACCCCACCGGTGAGATAACCCCCGGTGGGTAGAGCAGGGCCTCGGGTGGGGTCAGGATGATAGAGCTGAGGAAGGTCACCAAGATCTACCGGACGGGTGGGGAAAGGGTC
>CAZYDA010000064.1:0-5693 GCA_964645275.1 uncultured Dehalococcoidia bacterium
CCGTCTCGGTGGTGATGTGAAGGCAGCCGGAGAGGCGTACTCCCTCAAGGGGCCTTTCTCTCTCAAACCTCTCCCGGATAAGTCTCAGCACAGGCATCTCCCGGGATGCCCACTCGATGCGAACTTCTCCAGCCTCCGCCAGGGAAGGGTCTCTGATGTCGTATTCCTTCACTGTTCCTCCTGTCTCAGGTTGGATTCAGGCCCAGCTTCCTCCAGAGGGAGACCCAGGCGGCTGGCAGAAATCTCCGGCGATCACCTAGAGCCTCGATGAGCAAGCAGGTTTCACGGTACCCCAGCCGGCCATACATCCGCAGCGCTGGCTCATTCCCCGGCTCCACGTCCAAGACTACCTCCTGGCAAAACTCAAAAAGCTTTGAGGTTACCGCGGAGGTACAGGCGGTGGCCAAGCCCTGTCCTCGATAGCCAGGTCGAGTGAGGACATTCCCCACACAGCCCAGCCCATAGGTCTTGGAGATGAACAGGGTGCCAGCGGCGGAGATGAGCTGCCCATCCTGCCACACACCGAAATACATCCCCTTCCGAAGCTGTCCGGAGGACAGGGCTGGGTGGCCCCAGGTGCGGTAGAGGTCATTGGCTGCGGCGATGTCCTTTGGCCCGAGAGGACGTGGCTCCCCATTCCCAGCCGGGCTGAAGCTTCCCCGCTCCACCTTTAACCGCTTTAAAAGGCGATGCCACTCGAGCTCATAATATTTCTGCACCACTCCGAGATGATCTGGATGGCAAGTGAGATAGGCTCGGGTGGGGAGGCGGAGGGAGGGCAAAAGCTGATCCAAGAGCCCAGCCTCTCCCAGAGTGAAGACCCAATCACAGGAGAAGCGCTCGGAGAGGAGGCAAAGGGCGAAAGCCTCCCCTCGCTGGGCCAGAAACCACCGGCTCCCAAAGCCCTGCCGGGGCTCCAGGTAAGGAATGGCAACGGCGCAGTAATCCCGTTGCCGCTCCAGGTAGGAGAGTATCTCGCCCCGGTCGGTAAGACGACGCACGGCCACCGTCGACTCTGCGGTCGGTGCTTTAGGGTTCCGGTGCAGCTTCCACCTCATGCCTGCGTCCTTCGAGACGAGCTAGAAATTGCTGAGCTACCCAGTCTGGTATGTCCAGGGTGCCCATCATGATCGGCTTCTGATGACAATCACTGCCACCGGTTATGAGGAGACCATGCTTTTGAGCGAACTCAACATAATATGCACGGGTCCCCTCATCATGTCTTGAATGCCAGCACTCTATTCCATCAATGTAGGGCAGCATGTACTGCTCGATGATCCTAGCCTGCTCGTCCAAATCACGGGTGAGGCTCACCAGAGACGTCCCATTGGGATCGTTGGGATGGGCCAGGCAGAGCACTCCCCCAGCATTTCTGATGAGGCCAGAGGCCTCCGGAAGTGACAGGGGATACTTGGGCACATCGCACTTGATCAGATACCTGTCGAAGGCCTCCTGCCGGTCTCTGACGATTCCCTTCTTTATCAGGTAGTCGGCGATGTGGGGCCGTCCGAAGACGCCGTCCACGCTCTCCTGTATTTTTTCCAGATCGGCAGTGGTCAATCTCGGAAGTCCTTCCCGGTCAAATTCGGCGTTCAGGTTCTCCAGGATCTGATGGGCTCTTCTTTCCCGGTGTTCCTTCACCACCTTCAATTTCTCCACAAGCTCCTCGTCGTGGATATCGAACTGGTACCCCAGGAAGTCCAGGGAGACAGACTTGCCGCCGGGGGGCTGAAAGGTCACGTTCAATTCCACCCCGGTGAGGTAATGAATCCCGTACTCCTTCGCCAGGGCAACGGCCTTTTCCTGAGCAGCTAGGGAATCATGGTCGGTTATGGACATGAGTTCCAGACCTCTCCTCCCGGCCTCCTTGAAAACCTCCTCGACGGTGAAAGCACCATCCGAGCCGGTGCGGGTATGGATGTGCAGATCTATCTTCACCTTATTTTGCCCCGAGATCTTTATCTCCTTTGCATCCCGATGACGTACCAGTCCTGTGGCAGATCGTGCTCGGTATCAACCAGAAAATGAAGGATGTTCAACCCCGGGTGACGCTGCTTGAGGTCATCAAGGTCGACTTCCTCCCACTTCGCCTTGTTATTGAAGTAGGCCTGCTCGGTCAGCGCGTTGGACTCATAGTTCTCCCGGGTGCGCCTCCTTATCCGGGCGAGGGCCACCTCCTGAGGACAGTGGGTCTGCATGATGGCCAGGGTCCGCCCGTGGCGAGCCGCTATCTCAGCAGCACGCCGGCGCAGCGACTGAGTTACGAAGGTGGCATCAATTATCACTCCCTCACCGCTTTCCAAGCCTTTATCGGTGCGGCGAAATACCTCCTCATAGACCTTCTGACGCTTGTTCATATCTGAGGCCACGCGCTCGTCGAAGATATCCTCGCCCCTGAGCACCTCCAGGCGTACGAGGTCAGTTCGAACGATGGGATACCCCTTGATCTTCGAGACCTCCTCGGCCGTCTCGGTCTTCCAGGTTCCGGGAAGTCCGCAGGTGATGAGCAGCGTCTTCGGCTCAAGCTGCTTTGTCACGAATTCAGCAAATGGCTCCCTCATCTCCACCCCCAGCTTTAAGTCTGCGACCGCCTCTTTCAGCCTTGCGCATAGGACTCGGCCAGCTCGAAATATTCCCTGGCCCTCTCCAGAGCTTCGCCCTTCTCTTCCCTGGGCACATGCGGATCATCCAGCTTAAAGCTCTCCACCTTTCCGCGCACATAAGCCCGATAGCACTTGTAGAAATTCAGGAGTTTTTCAAGCTCCCAGTCGCCGGAGAGGTTCACGTAGTGCTGAACGAAATAATGGGAGAGGTCCGGTCGGCCGTGATAGTCCAAATCCATCGCCAGGAAGGCTATCTCGTTGGCCACATCGAGGTAGCGAAATCGCTCATTAAACTCGATGCAGTCGAAGATGCAGATTCCATTGGTAAAGCAGATATGGGCCAGGTGAAGGTCGCCATGACAATCCTTAACCCTTCCCTCCCTCACCCTTTGCTCGAAGAGCCCAGCATTTCTTTCCAGGAAGGAGCGGGTGTAGCTTCTGATGTGCTCAAAACGGCCGAGGGTGAGGACAAGGCCGACATACCTTTCCGTCTGGGCGAAGTTCTCCTCGGCGTTAAAGCGACAGGTCTCGAGGTCCCCGAAGCCCGACCTTATCGTTCTGGCCTGCCGATGGAAGTCGGAAAGTTTCTGGGCCAGCCTCTCTAGCATCTGGGGCGAGACCTTATTTTGGTGCAGGAGCCGGTCCATGGTATGCTCCTGAGGAAGTCGTCGCATCTTCACCAGGTAATCCGCCACCTCCCCCTCACCACCCAGGGAGAAGTTCTCTCTGTTCCTCACCAAAGATATCACCCCGAGGTAGATCTCCGGACAGAGCCTTCGGTTGAGCTCCACCTCCTGTTGGCAGAAAAACCGACGTTTTTCCAGCGTGGTGAAGTCGAGGAAGCCAAAGTCAACTGGCTTCTTGAGCTTGTAGACAAAATCGCCAGCGAGGAAGATGAAGCTAATCTGCGTCTGAAGAAGTTCCACCTTCTCCGGCTTCTCAGGGTAAATAACCGGATTGAGCAATGCCTGAACTATCTCGGGAAGCATCTTACAGATTCCGCAAAATCCTGGATTTTGCGGTCCCTAAATTTAAAATCGAATTTCTGGGGAGATAGCCCGGAAGCTCCTTACTTCAGCCCCTCAAGAAGCTGCTCCAGCTCCTCAGTTCGAAGCCTCAGCTCGCTCAGCTTCTTTCGGAAGTTCTCCGCATCCCCAGAGAGCGCCGAGCGGGCCGCGGCGAGCTTCTCCTCGAGTTCGTTTCTCAAGCTGGCCGGCAGCCCATCTCTCTTCTTCTCCAGGGTCTCCTCGGCGAGCTCTATCCGGGCTTTTAGGCCTTCCCTTCTCTCCTTAAGTTTCTTCTCCTTCCGCCGATGCTTTAGCCAGGCTACCCTCTTCCGCTTGTTCATGGCACAGCAGACTTCTTAAGGCTTCGAATTCTTCATTACCCATACAATTTTAACTTCGTACGAGGCTACTCCGAGCGTCTCAGCTCCTTCGAAACCTCCGCTGTAAGCTCAAGGGCCTTCTCCGCCAGCCCTGGCGAGAGGGAGGCCAACCCACAGGAAGGGGTAATCAAGCTCTGCTCCACTAATATATCATAATCCACGCCTTTGTTCGAGAGAAGCAGGAGAAGCTCCTTGAGTCTGGAGACGAGGCTGGCGACCGTTTCCCTTGAGATTGCCTCCTCATCATTGGGGACAATCCCCCAGGCCAGCACTCCTCCTCGCTCCAGGAAGGCCTTTACCTCGGCTGGGCGCAGGGCCAGAGATTCACCGAAGTTATAAGCATCCAGACTGAGGATGTCAATAGGAAGCTGAAGCAGAAAGGGCCAGTCGGCATTGCCGCAACAGTGTATGCCTTTAAGTCCCTTTATTCCCTCCAGCACCTCCACGACGAGTTCCTCGGCCTTCTGCGGGGGCACGGCGACGAAGGCCGAGCCCAGCGAGCCGAGATAGGGCTCGTCGAGGAAGATTATCGTCCGGGGGAAGAGGACGGAGAGTACCTTTTCCTGCCAGCTCGCCTTGAGCCTGAGGTGCCTGGCGATCGCCTCGGCCAGGGAGTCATCATAGATTATGGGGCGGCGGTTTCGGTCGCCAATGACCAGCCCAAAGCTAATTGGCCCGGTTACCTGCCCCTTCACCGCCACTGGGGAGTTGAGGGAAGCGCGGAGGAAGGTCTGAAGCCCTGCGGCATAGCTGGGGCCAAGGGCATAGGGCTCAAGCCTGCTCTCGAGGAAGTCATCGTAGAGCCTCTCCAGTTCAGGACTCAGGTCAACCTCGCGGTCAACCCACAGGTGCTCCTCCTCCAGGATGAGTCCGGGAAAGCCTTGGCTGAACTGGGCGTACATGTTCTCCAAGAAGGAACGATGAGGAAGCTGAGGCCAAGCTGGGATCTCGGACAGATATCTCAAGACGAGCCGACAAGCCTCTTCAGGATCAGTATGAGGCAGACTGCCGATGTGAGTGGCTAGTCCTCGAGGCTTAAACGAAGTAGTCGTAGACCTTAAATCCTTCATCAGACCTAGCCTCCAGAGGGGAAGTACTTTCCGATGAGCAGCGATAGATCCTTCCTTAGCCGCTCCGGGATGAGCTCCGGGGCAGTGACGATGGCATTCTTCAGGGCCTGAGTACACTCACACTTCCTCGTTGAGGGCAAGCGCTCCACCGCCAGGCGAATGATGCGGCGGGCCATCTCGGCGTTTTGAGCCAGAATGCTTATGATCGTCTCCACGTTCACCGGCTCCAGCCTTTCCCACCAGGAGTCGTAGTCGGTGGCGAAGGCCAGGCTGGCATAGCAGATCTCCGCCTCTCGGGCCAGTTTGGCCTCGGGGAGGGCAGTCATGCCGATGATATCCGCCCCCCAGGAGCGGTAAAGCCGGGACTCCGCCCGCGTCGAGAAAGCCGGCCCCTCTATAATGAGGAAGGTCCCTCCCCGATGCACCCGGGCGCCGGCTTCCTCTGCAGCCTGGTAAAGAACCCCGCTGAGAGTGGGGCAAAATGGTTCGGCGAAAGAGATATGGGCTACCAGGCCACCCTCGAAGAAGGTGCTTGGCCGGCCCTTGGTGCGGTCAATTAGCTGGTCAGGGATAACCAAGTCGCCGGGCCGGATTTCCTCGCGAAAGCTGCCGGCGGAGTTAACCGAGATGAGC
>CAZYDA010000065.1:0-5628 GCA_964645275.1 uncultured Dehalococcoidia bacterium
ATCCTTTGAGGTCCACCCTCCAAGCATCAAGATAGGGGCCGATGAGATCGAGTGCCTCCTCAGTGGAGAAGCCATTGGTCACGTAAACCGTGTAAAGGCCCTCCTCCTTGGCCAGCTTGGCGGAGTCCAGGGTATACTCTAGCCAAATTCCGGGCTCGTTGTAAGTCCAGGCGATCCCCTGGCAGCCATATTGTTTCGTAAGTCGCACGGCCTCCTCGGGGAGGAGTCTTTGCGAGGCCTGATTTCTCTCCCAGGGCGTGCGCTGCGAGATCTCCCAATTCTGGCAGTGCAGGCAATGGAAATTACAGCCCCAGCCACCCAGGGAGAAAACCTGGCTGGTAGGATAGAAGTGAAACAGTGGCTTCTTTTCAATGGGGTCCACGGCCACGGAGGAGATCTCTCCGTAGTTCAATAACTCAAGGGTACCCTCTCGGTTATAGCGCACCCGACACAGGCCGAATTGCCCTGGGTTTATGATGCAGCGCCACTGACAGACATGGCAGCGACACCTTGAGCCGCTTAACTTTTCGTAGAGGATTGCCTCTCGCAAGAGTTCCCCCTGATTAGCTGAGCACACGCGAGCCGCGGTGGGGCCGAAGCCTTTAGAGCTGGATTACTTGCCTGACTGAAGCAGCTGCAACTGCTTGCCCTCGGTCTTTATGCTCGGGGCGGCCACAACCTCAACCTGGTGCATTTCCTTGATGGTTCTTGCTCCACAGACCCCCATGGAAGTTCGTAGGGCGCCGATCAAGTTCTGGGTGCCATCGGTGACCCGGCTAGGTCCAAAGAGTATTTGCTCCAGGGTTCCGGTAATCTTAACCCTAACTCGCGTTCCCCGGGGCAGGGCAGCATGTGGTGTGGCCATGCCCCAGTGATACCCCCTTCCCGGGGCCTCTTTGGCCTGAGCCAGGAGGGAGCCGAGCATCACCGCGTCAGCTCCACAGGCAATTGCCTTGCAAATGTCCCCTCCGCTGCGCATGCCGCCATCGGCGATGATGGGGACATACCTCCCAGTGTCCCGGAAATAGTCGTCTCGAGCAGCGGCACAGTCCATAGTCGCCGTGCCCTGAGGGACTCCCACCCCGATGACCTCGCGGGTGGTGCAGGCAGCTCCTGGCCCCACGCCTACCAGTACCCCGGAGATCCCTGTCTCCATCAGCTCCTTGGCTGCTGAGTAAGTGGCACAATTCCCCACCAGGATGGGCACCTTTATCCACTCGCGGAGCTCGGAGAAGATCAGCCCTCGATAGCTCTTCGAGATGTGGCGAGCAGTGGTCACAGTCGACTGTACTACGAGGAGGTCCATCCCCGCCTCGGCAGCCAGGGGAGCCAGGCGCTTGGTATTGGCTGGGGTAACTGCCACAGCACAGAAGGCCCCACCTTCCTTAATGGCCTTCACCCGCTCGCCCACGAGGTTTTCCTTGATGGGCTCCAAGTATATTTTCTGGAGCAGCGAGGTCGCTTCCTCGTCCGAGGCAGCAGCGATCTCCTCGAGCACTTCATCGGGATTCTCATAGCGGGTCTGAATTCCCTCCAGGTTAAGAACTGCCAGGCCCCCGACTTGGCTCATCCTGATGGCGAATTTCACGTCCACCACCCCATCCATGGCCGAGGCCAGCACGGGTATGGCAAAGTGCAATCCCTCTATTACGAAGCTGACGTCGGTCTGGTCGGGGTTAAGGGTAACGTCCCCGGGAGCGATGGCTATTTCATCAAAGCCATAGGTATAACGCAAGATCCTGCTTGAAACTTCCATCTGCCTTCCTTTCCTTAAAAAGCTGACTCAATCGTGAAGTTTAGAATACCTTAGCACTCCTATAGGGCTTTGTCAAGCTTTAAAAAAGTTTTTTGAGAAAATGTTGACAAAATTTTGTTAGGAAACTATAATTTTGCTGAGGTGATTGACGGTGGCCTTTAAGGATTACTATCAGATCTTGGGCGTAAGGCGAGGAGCGTCGGAGAAGGAGATCAAGGAAGCCTACCGGCGCCTAGCTCGGAAATACCATCCGGATGTCAACCCGGGGGACAAAGCGGCGGAGGAGAAGTTCAAGGAAATAAACGAGGCCTATGAGATTCTCTCCGACCCGGAGAAGCGGCGTAAGTATGATCAGTTTGGGGAGAACTGGCAATTTGCTGAGCAGTTTGCCCAGGCAGAAAGAGGAGACCACTTTGGTGGCTTCCGCATGGGAGATGTTATCTTCGATTTCGGGGATTCCAGCGGATTTGAGAGTCTGTTTGATGACCTCTTCAACAGCTTTGGATTTGGACGCTCGAGGACCCGAACAAGGGTCTGGAGTCAGCCCTTGGAGCAGGAGGTGGAGATCAGCCTGGAGGAGGCCTTTCACGGCACCACCAGGCTGATAGCCTTTGATGGTCATCGCTTGGAGGTCAGGATTCCGCCGGGGGTAGATACTGGCTCCCGGGTTCGGGTAGGTGGCCGGGTAGGTCAACCGGAGATATATTTGAACATCAGGATTCAGCCTCACCCACGTTTTGAACGTCGGGGAGCTGATCTCTACACCGAGGTGCCTGTCCAACTTGTTGATGCGCTGCTGGGTGGTGAGGTGGAGGTGCCCACCCTGAGTGGAAAGCTGATGTTGAAGATACCTCCAGAGACCCAGAATGGGAGGGTTTTTCGGCTGTCAGGTCAAGGGATGCCCCATCTGGGGAACTCAGGGCGAGGAGACCTCTTCGTCAAAGTGAAGGTAGTTCTGCCGACGAACCTCACCCAGCGGGAGAGGGAGCTGTTCGAGGAGTTGCGGAAACTCCGCTCAAGGTGAGGCAATGGAGAGAGGAGCAGAGGAGCCACGCTATGCCATCGGGATAGCGGCTAAGCTTATTGGCGTTCATGCTCAGACCTTGAGATACTATGAGCGGATGGGGGTGATTGAGCCGGCACGTTCACCGGGCAAACAGCGGCTTTACTCTCTCCGGGATATTGAGAGGCTACGGCAGGTGAAGACGCTGATGAATGACCTGGGGGTTAACTTAGCGGGGGTGGACGTTATCCTGCGCCTGAAGGAGCGGATTGCCGAAATGGAGGAGCAGATGCACCGGATGGAGGCTGAGATAGAAAGGCTACGGGCAGCTAGTAGCTCAGTGGAAATTGATCGAGACCTTGAAGTTTGATATTAGGAGGCGGGGAAATGACCAAGGAACAAGCTGGGAAGAAGTTGGTGCCGAACTGGCAGGTTACGGCTACCACAATTTACTGTGAGGCAGTGAAGAACGAGGCCACGATAATGGTCTACAGGGACTGGAGAACTGCTTGTGCCTATCATAAGAGGTGGGGACCAGTTCGGCGGGAGAAGAGGAAGGGAATTGGGATCCTGCTCGCCTGGCTGGGGATCGTGCCCGAGGAGAAGCGCACTCTGGCGAGCGGATGCCCTGGTCCGGAGAAGTGTCCTCAAATTCTGGAATACCGCGATAGACTTTACCGAGAGGAGGAGGAACTGAGGGGAAAGGCCCCGGTTGCTTCGTAGTTGAGGTGAAAGATGTTGCGCCCTGATAGGTTTACCGAACAAGCTCAGGAGGTTCTGGCAGCTTCCCAGGAGCTGGTGCGGCAGTATCGCCACTCTCAGCTCGATGTGGAGCATATCCTTCTGGCCTTGCTAAATCAGGAGGGGGGACTCACCTCCGAGATCCTCCAGCGGCTGGGCGTGGAGCCAGACTGGATTCGGAGAAGGCTAGAGGAGGCCCTCGAGAAGGGCCCCAAGATGGCTTATGAAGGCACGCTCATTTATGCTACCCCTCGAGCCCTTCAGATTCTGCAAAATGCTGAAGCCGAAGCCAATCGGCTGAAGGACGAGTACATCAGCACGGAGCACTTGCTTATTGCCATTGCTGGTGAGAGGGAGGGTGAGGCGGCCAAAATCCTCCGCGACTTCGGGGTGGATCAGGAGAAGATCTACCGTGTCCTACAGGACATCAGAGGCGGCCAGCGGGTAACCGATTCTCGTCCGGAGACCAAGTATCGGGTCTTGGAGAAGTATGGACGGGATCTGACCAAGCTGGCCCGGGCAGGGAGACTCGACCCGGTGATCGGGAGGGAGAGGGAGATAAAGAGGGTGATGCAGATCCTTACCCGACGCACCAAGAACAACCCGGTGATCATTGGGGAGGTAGGGGTAGGCAAGACCGCCATCGCTGAGGGGCTGGCCCAGCGCATTGCCTCCGATGATGCATCCGATTCTCTTCGAGGGAGGCGAATTGTAGCCCTAGATATGGGAGCGCTGGTGGCTGGCAGCAAGTTTCGAGGAGAGTTTGAGGAGAGGCTCAAGGCGGTAATTGATGAGGTTCGAAGATCCCAAGGGGAGGTAATCCTCTTCATCGATGAACTTCACACGGTGGTGGGGGCTGGGGCAGCTGAGGGAGCCATAGATGCCTCGAACATGCTAAAACCTGCCCTGGCCCGGGGAGAGCTACAGTGCATTGGGGCTACCACACTGGATGAGTATCGCGAGCGGGTGGAGAAGGATAGAGCCCTGGAACGCAGATTTCAGCCCGTTTATCTAGAGGAGCCCTCGGTAGATGAAACCATCGAAATGCTGCGAGGGCTTCGTCCAAAATATGAATCTCATCATAAGATAGTGATTACTGACTCCGCCCTGGAGGCAGCCGCCAAGCTCAGCGACCGCTATATTTCAGGCCGCTTCCTCCCCGATAAGGCTATCGACCTCATTGATGAGGCGGCAGCCCGACTTCGAATTGAGTCTGAGAGTGCCCCGCCGGAGATAAGAGAGCTGGAACGTCGGATTCAGCAACTGACCAATGAGGAGGAGGCTGCTTCCCAAAGGCGGGACTATGAACGAGCAGCTAACCTGAAGGTCGAGCGGTTAAGGCTGGAGGCCGAATACCAAAAGCTGAAGGAGAAATGGCTCCAGGAAGAGAAGCTCGATATGGTGGTGGATGAGGAGGATGTGGCCAAGCTCGTTTCTGAGTGGACTGGAATTCCGGTGAGTCGCCTACTGGAGGGGGAGAAGGAGAAACTTCTGCACATGGAGGAAAGGCTGCACGAGCGCATCATCGGTCAAGATGAGGCGGTGAGAGCTGTCTCAGAGGCTATAAGAAGAGCTCGCGCAGGACTCAAGGATCCCCAGCGGCCGATCGGCAGCTTCATTTTCCTGGGCCCCACCGGAGTGGGCAAGACTGAGCTCGCCCGGGCCCTGGCGGAGTTCCTATTCGATGATGAGGATGCCCTGGTAAGAATTGATATGTCGGAGTACATGGAGAAGCATACAGTCTCCCGCCTCATCGGAGCTCCTCCAGGATACGTCGGCTATGAAGAAGGGGGACAGCTTACCGAACTAGTGCGTCGGCGGCCCTATCGAGTGATCCTCTTCGATGAGGTGGAGAAGGCTCATCCAGAGGTCTTCAACCTACTGCTGCAGATTCTAGAGGATGGGCGGCTTACTGATGGGCATGGCCGGACGGTGGACTTCAAGAATACGGTCATCATCATGACGAGCAACCTGGGAAGCGAAGAATTTCAGCGTCAATCGCTGGGCTTCTATCGCGGTGAGACCACCGCTCAGGATCGAAGGAGGGTTAGGTCAGCGGTGGAGAGCGCCCTCAAGCGAACCTTTCGGCCGGAGTTTCTCAACCGGGTAGACGAGGTGATCATCTTCG
>CAZYDA010000066.1:0-5585 GCA_964645275.1 uncultured Dehalococcoidia bacterium
AACTGGCCTTGACAGCCTCGCGCTGGCTAGTGTAGCATCTAATTGGTAGGTCCTACGTGGATACCTTAGGCACTATAACCGCTAGCTTCTTTACCCTCCTGGGTCAAGTGTGCTGTCTCCTCCTCTTCCATCACCTGAAACGAGATGGTCGTAAACCTAAAGGAGCGCTCCATGGCTAGGTTTTCCCTCATTCCTCGGGAGGTCAAGTTTTTCAATCTGTTCGAGACCATGGCTGCCCTTCTGACCACCGGTGCCAGCGAAATGCTCAGCCTCCTCACCGAGTATAATCACGTGTCCACCAGGGTGGCCCGGATTAAGAACCTAGAGCATGAAGCTGATGAGATCACTCACAAGATCATGGCTGAGTTGCACACTACATTCGTCACCCCGCTCGACAGGGAGGACATCAGCGCGCTGGCGAATAGCCTGGATGACATCATGGACTTCATAGATGGTGCTGCCAATGCTCTCTTCCTCTATCGCATTCCCCAGCCCACAGAGCATGCTCGGGAGCTAACTCGCATCCTGGCAGCGGAGGTGGAGGAGATAAGTAAAGCTTTACCTCGGCTACGCCAACGCAATCAGATGAGGGGCATTTTGAAGCACTGTGTGGAGATTAATCGGCTGGAGAATGAGGCTGACCAGGTCATGCGGGATGCTCTGGCTGAGCTTTTCGACAAGGAGTCATCCGCGGCCAGCATTATAAAATGGCGCGAGATTTATGAGCATCTGGAGAACGCTGCTGACCGAGGCGAGGATGTGGCCAACGTTTTAGAAGGCATCGTACTCAAGCATGCCTGAGTCACTTCCACTGCTCATCGTCCTCATCCTGATTGCCCTCGCTTTTGGCGTTGCCAATGGTTTCAATGATGCAGCCAATGCCATTGCTACCGTGATTGGCAGCCGAGTTCTCTCCCCTCGCAAGGCCATTGGCATGGCCGTAATCCTTAACCTCGTCGGTGCGCTCACTGGGCTCAAGGTGGCGGAGACCATTGGCAAGGGAATCCTCATTCCTGAAGCAGTAACACTTAGCACGGTGCTTGCTGGAACGCTCGCTGCAGTGCTCTGGGCTACAGCTGCCACCTATTATGGAATGCCGATAAGTGTAACTCACTCGCTGGTGGCTGGGCTGGTGGGAGCGGGGATAGCCTCTAGCGGCATGGGGGTGGTGGTCTGGGGAGTACTGGGACGAGTGCTCAGTGCGGTAATCTCAGCGCCGGCTCTAGGTTTTGTCGGGGGATTTGGGATCATGGTGCTGTTGTTGTGGTTACTTCGCCGGGCAACTCCGGAGAAGCTGCGCACCTTCTTCAGTCGCCTTCAGATACTCTCAGCTGCCTTTATGGCTTACAGTCACGGGAAGAACGATGGGCAGATGCCCATGGGTCTAATCTCCCTTTCACTGATGCTTTATTACCACTGGGGGGAGTTCCATGTTCCTTGGTGGGTAATAATAATCTCAGCAGCAGCCATCAGCCTGGGAACTGCCGTTGGAGGTTGGCGGGTGATTCGAACTATAGGGCTTAGGGTAACCACTCTGCGTCCGGTGCATGGTTTTGTGGCTCAAGCCTCTGCGGCTACCATCATCGAGATTGCCTCGCTCCAGGGCATTCCCGTGAGCACCACTCACTGCATCTCCAGCTCGGTCATGGGAGTGGGTGCCACTAGGCGTCTCTCCGCTGTTCGTTGGGGAGTGGCCGGCAGCATCGTCACTGCCTGGATTCTCACCTTCCCCATCTGCGCCGCCCTGGGCTGGTTGATCGCCAGGCTGGTACACCTTGTGGCTTGAAGAGGGACCATGCGGATATTGCTTCACATCTGCTGCGGAGTATGTGCTGCTGGCGTAGTGGAAAGGCTGCGCCAGGAGGGGCATGAGGTCATCGGCTTCTTCTTTAATCCTAACATCCATCCTTCAGAGGAGTATGGGCGAAGACTTGAAGTTGCCCGCCAGGTGGCGGGGAGGTTGAACTTCCCCTTGGAGGTAGGTCCCTATCAACCCAAGGAGTGGTTGATTCAAACCCTGCAGTTTCGAGACGAGCCGGAGGGAGGCAAGCGCTGTCGGGTTTGTTTTTGGTTGAGGCTGGCTGAGACCTACCGCAGGCTGGCTGAGCTTGGTGGAGAGGTCTTTACCACTACCCTGACTGTAAGTCCTCATAAATCGGCCCGGGTCATCAATGAGATAGGCCACGAAATTGGTGGGGAGCACTTCCTGGAGAGGGATTTCAAGAAGAAGGATGGGTTTAAGCGCTCCCTGGAACTTGCCAAGGGCTGGGGCCTTTACCGTCAGAATTACTGCGGCTGCATCTATAGTTTAAGGGAGAGGAGGAAGAGAGATGAGCGCCGGAAGGGAATGTAGCCTGCAGCAGAACAAGGCAAGCTGCAACTGCACCTATGAGCCCTGCGAGGGAAAGGGCATTTGTTGCGAGTGCCTGTGGTATCACTTAAGGCTGGGGGAATTGCCGGCTTGCCTTTTCCCTGCTGATGTGGAGAGAACCTTTGATCGCTCCGTGGAGCGGTTCATCCAGGTTTATCAGGAGAGGGGGAGGTGGTGGTAGCTGGCTTGTCAAGTCCAGAGCTGGCCGGTAAACTTTAGTAGTCCGGCATCCCTTTACCAATACCAACTCGAGAAAGTCTGGCAATTTTTAAAGAATCGATTTGACGATGAATTATCGAGCGGCGGTTGACTGGGTGCTCAGCTTTGCTGACTACGAGCGCTGGCCAGGGTTTGCCTATGCTGCTCGGTTTGATCTCCGCCGCATGGAGGAGTTACTTTGTCGGCTGGGCAATCCCCACCTTGGCCGCCAAACCGTTCACATAGCTGGCTCCAAGGGGAAAGGGAGCACGGCAGCTATGATTGCCTCAGGTCTTCGGGTCGTCGGCAGAAGGGTTGGTCTTTACACCTCCCCTCATCTCCATACCATCCGTGAGCGAATGAAAATCGACTTCCAGCCGATAGCAGAAAATGATTTTGCTCGGCTCGCTGAGCGGCTAAGACCTGAGGTTGAGAGGATAAACCAAGGCCATCTTGGAGAACTCACTACTTTTGAGGTGCTCACTGCCCTGGGATTTCTCTACTTTGAGCGTGCTGGGGCCAACTTTCAGGTAGTGGAGGTAGGACTGGGTGGCCGACTTGATGCCACCAACGTGGTGCAGCCTGAGGTATGCGTGATCACCTCCATAAGTCATGACCACACTCGTGTATTGGGAGAAAACCTGGCTCAGATAGCAGCGGAGAAGGCAGGAATTATCAAGCCAGGTACCCTGACTGTGGTTGCTCCCCAGAGGCCTGAAGTCACTCAGGTAATTGAAGAGGCCTGCCACCGGTCTGGTTCTCAGTTGCTTCGGGTTGGAAAGGAGGTCATTTGGCGGGAAAAAGGGGTGGATTCACTTTGGCAGGCGGTCGAGATCTTGAGCTCTCAAGGCCGCTATGAAATTCGCCTCCCACTGCTTGGGGAACACCAGCTGGAGAATGCCGCAACGGCCGCGGCTGTCTTGGAAGCCCTGGGACTTCCCTCGAACGCCATCAGCACGGGTTTGGCCCAGGTGAGCTGGCCGGGGAGACTGGAGGTGTTAGCTCAGGAGCCCTGGCTTATCATTGATGGGGCCCACAACGCTGACTCAGCGGCCAAGCTAGTCAAGGCCCTCAAACGCCACTTTCGGTTCAACCGGGCGATCCTCATCTTTGCTGCATCTCACGACAAGGACATCCCGGGGATGGTGAAGGAGCTAGCTCCACTTTTCGATCTGGTGATTACCACCTGCTCACGTCATCCCCGGGCAGCCGAGCCGGAAAAGCTCTCTCGAGAGTTTGCCAGCCGAGTTCAAACTCGGACTGCGCTGGACATCGAGCAGGCAATGGCCGAGGCACAGACCCTGGCTGAGAGAGAAGACCTTATTTGCATCACGGGCTCTTTGTTTATCGTGGCTGAGGCCAGAGCCTTGGTCAGGGGCCTGCCGATGGAATATTATCCTTCTCCTTCACCGGAGACTGCTCCTTTGAAGGAACAGAGTGGTTAAACTGAAAGGAGAGACATGAACCTGAGGGACTCACTGGGAAGGCATCGCGTGGTGGTCACTGGGATGGGGACAGTGACCCCTTTAGGCATTGGAGTGGATGAATACTGGCAGGGACTCATCGAAGGGAGGTCGGGCATCAAGCCGACCACGCTCTGTGATCCTTCAAACCTTAGCTGTCGGATATCTGGCCAGGTAGAGGATTTCAACCCTCTGGATTTTATGTCGCGTAAGGATGCCCGGCATATGGGTCGCTTTGCCCAGTTCGCAGTGGCCGCTGCCCGGATGGCGATTGAGGACGCTGGCCTCGATCTCTCGAGAGAGGTTCAGGAACGGCTGGGGGTTTTCTTGGGGAATGGGATCGGTGGCCTCCCGGAAAATGAGGAGGGCTGTCGAACCCTGCTCGATAAAGGAGGGATGAGGCTTAACCCCTTTTTCATGCCCATGATCCTGCCCAACATGGCTGCTGGTCAGGTAAGCATTGCCCTGGGGCTCAAGGGCTACAATTCTACGGTCACCACTGCCTGTGCCGCTGGCACTCAGGCCATTGGGGAGGCAGTGGAGGTGATTCGAAGAGGGAAGACTGAGCTCATGCTCGCCGGAGGAACCGAGGCTGGTATAACCCCCATTGGCATAGCCGGCTTTGCAGTGATGAGGGCACTGACCACCCGCAATGAGGAGCCAACCAAGGCCAGTTGTCCCTTTGATGTCAAGCATGATGGGTTTGTGCCCGCCGAAGGGGCGGGAATCCTGGTGCTGGAGAGCCTGGAGCATGCCCTACGCCGTGAGGCAGACATCCTGGCAGAAATAGTCGGCTTTGGCGTCTCCTCAGATGCCTATCATCCGGTACAGATAGACAGCGAGGGGGCGATGAGGGCCATGAAGTGGGCCCTGGAGGACGCGGGACTAACCCCCCAGGAAGTTGATTACATCAATGCTCATGGAACCTCCACCCCACTCAACGATGTTGCTGAAACTCAGGCTATCAAGAAGCTCTTTGGCCAGTTTGCCTATCAGATTCCCATTAGCTCCACCAAGTCGATGATCGGTCACCTTCTGGGAGCAGCTGGAGGGGTGGAGGCCATCGCCTGCGTTAAGACCATCCTCACCCGGATCATTCACCCCACCATCAACCTGGAGGAGCCTGATCCCGAATGTGACCTTGATTATGTGCCGAATATCGCCCGTCGGAAGGAGGTCAGGGTGGTCCTTTCAAACAGCTTTGGATTTGGGGGGCAGAATGCCTGCCTCGTTTTTCGGAAGTTCGAAGGCTGAAGGATTGAGCAGCTATAATTCAAAGGAAGGGCGAGCCTCTTCAGGGAGCATCTGGCCCAGAATTTTTTGGAGAGCCATCACATGGCTGCAGGTTTTCCAGGTGGGGAAGAAATTGCAGGTGCAGCTCCATTCGCCATCTTTATACTGGGTGACATAGCTGCCGTGCTCTCCTCGAAACTGGACACTGATGCTAGTCACGGTAATGCGATCTCGCTCCCGAGCATAGCGCTTGGCCTTCTCGATCTTGCTTATCAGGCTGGAACGCATTTCCTCCCTTCTGTTTTAAAATGTCTCCTGAT
>CAZYDA010000067.1:0-5557 GCA_964645275.1 uncultured Dehalococcoidia bacterium
AGGCTGAGTCCGCTCATGATGCGATTCCTTCGGGGGAAATTCTCCGCCCGGGCCGGGTGCCCAGGGGATAATCGCTTACCAGCGCTCCATGCTGCATGATCTCCTGGGCCAGCTCGAGATTCTCTCCTGGATAGACCAGATCCAGGCCGCAGGCTAGCACGGCGATGGTTCGTCCCCCAGCTTTCAGGGCCGCTCGATGAGCAGTGGTATCGACTCCACGGGCGAGGCCGCTGACGATGGTAAGGCCTGCCTCCACGAGGCCCTTGACCAGCTCCTCCGTCACCTGACGCCCATAGGCGGTCACTCGCCGACTGCCCACTACGGCAAGAGCCCACTCATCCTCCGGGAGGAGTTCACCGCGAACGTAAAGCACTGGCGGAGCCTCGTAGATCTCGCGGAGCCTGGGAGGATAGGAGGGGTCATCCAAAGTCAGCACCTTCACCCGATGCCGGGAAAGCTTTTCCATCTCGACCTCTAGGTCTATCCTGGGTCGCTGAGCCAGTATGGCCTTCACCGTCTTCTTATCGAGTCCGGCAGCCTCAAGCTCGGGCCCACTGGCCTGCCAGGCCCTCTCCAGGTCGCCAAAGTGCTCTCGTATTTGGGAGAGCCTCACCGGCCCAATGCCAGACATCAGGTTAAAGCCAATCCAGTACTTTAAGTTGGACATTTCAAACTGGGCTATTACCCTGTAAATCTTAGCTTGCTTTCTGAGGCAAGTCAAGTTCAACTGGTAGGGGATTATGGGGAGGTGTCATCAGAGGTGCTGTTGAGGGCTCTCTTCATCGCCAGGTGAAGTTTCTGAAAGAGCTTAGCCAGCTCCTCTGTATCTAGGGAGGTTATCTCCGGGGTGAGCGCCAGGATAAAGGGGAAGCTGGGGGTAGTGAAGTTATTCCCATTGGCGGGCCGGCGCCCTGCCTTTCCCTTCTCGGCCGCGGTGGCCTTCCCGGTGCGTGTGCGGGTGTCGAATCCAAGGTCTATCTCGGCCAGGTGGCAGAGCTGAACGAAGAAGCGCGTCGTCTTTGTGGCCATCTCTACCCCTAGTCCTTCTTGGGTGACAAAGTAGTTATAGATCTCATCCGGCGAACTGCCCCTCTCGCCCAGCCACTGGAATAGGCCCCGGTAGGCGTTACGCACGATGTCCTTCAGGGCGGAGGTGAAGGCAGCTCCCCTGGTCTTCAGAAGACGACTCTTCTCCGTGGGCCTCCCTTCCTCATCAATCAGGCCCAAGTATCTCAGTGCCCCCACTACCTTGTACTCATTGCCCGGGGCTATCTGATGCCTCCGAAGAAAGCCTCCATCCACCTTCTGGGGACTTGCCCTACGCATCAGCTCCAGCGCCTGCAGCATTCCCCGGGTGGGGCCATAGGGAGGGATGTTACTTCGTTCTCTGAGCATAAGTCTGCCAACACTATAGAACCCCTAAGTCGGGACTGTCAAGAGTCCGATAAAGAAAATTTGGACTTTTAGGGACTGAAAGATCAAATAATTGACCTGTTGCCTGGGAGGGGAGAATTTGCTAGGGTACTTTTAGAGATGAGTGGCTCAGCAAGGGTGGGGTGCTGCGGGTTTGTTCGGAGGATGGGGGAGTATTTCTCGCACTTCGACCTGGTAGAAGTGCAGCAGACCTTCTACAAACTCCCTAAGCTAGAGACGGCCGTTCGCTGGCGAGGGCAGGCGCCAAACGATTTCGAGTTCACCCTCAAGGCCTGGCAGCTAATTACTCATCCTCCATCCAGTCCCACCTACCGAAAGGCGGGGATGAAGATTCCCCCGGAGAAGGAAGATTGCTACGGCTTCTTCAAGCTCACCGAGGAAGTGAGGGAAGCCTGGGAGAGAACTCGCGAGATCGCCCTGGCCCTTAGGGCCAGAGTGGTCGTTTTTCAGTGTCCCCCCAGGTTTTCCGAGAGTCAGGAGAACGTGCAGAACCTGAGGCGCTTCTTCCGGGAGGTAGAGCGAGGTGACCTGCGCTTCGTCTGGGAACCTCGGGGGAACTGGCAGGAGGAGACGGTGAGGTTGCTCTGTCAGGAATTGGACCTGATCCACTGCGTTGATCCCTTCGAGGGGAAAAAGTCCCTTTATGGCTGGCCAAGGTATTTCCGCCTGCATGGTGGCCCCGGCTACCGACACAGTTATACCGAAGAAGAACTCCGCTGGCTTGCTGACCTGAGGGAAGGAGAGGCCTACTTCCTCTTCAATAACCTCTCCATGTTTAAGGATGCCCTGAGATTCAAGGAGATCCTGTCAAAACATGGCTGACCTTGTCTATTATTCGCAAAAATTCTTCGGATTTTGCGGGGTAATATATACCGTGGGTTCCAGCACCCGGACAAGAGAAGAGTTCCTGAGGCTTTTGCATCAATTTGGGATCAGGAAGGTAGTCGACGTTCGCCGATTCCCCACTAGTCGCTTTCAGCACTTCCGGCAAGAGAACCTGGCAAAGAGCCTACAGGATGCGGGAATAGACTATGTGTACCTGGGAAAAGAGCTCGGCGGGTATCGCCGAGGGGGTTATCAGAGCCACCTCAGCACTTCAAGTTTCCGGGAGGGACTCGAGCGCCTTGAGACGGAGGCGAGAGATAAGCCTACAGCGGTCCTCTGTGCCGAGAGATTCCCTTGGAAATGTCATCGTCGCTTCATAGGGGTGGAGCTGGCAAGGCGGGGTTGGAAGGTAGTTCACATCATCGATGAGAATCGAACTTGGGAGCCCAAAGTTGAGGGTGAGGGAGAGTCTCCTGACGCGCATCTGGAGGGGACAATGGCTGAGCCGGGGGGAATTGCTCACTGCGGAGGGGAGGAGGTTGGTGGTTCTCTCTGCTGGCCAGGAGAACCGAGATGAGGGTCCTGATTTCCTGGATGCCTCTTTGCTCATTGACGGGGAACTAGTCCAGGGAGATGTTGAGCTCCACCTGAGGGCTAGGGACTGGAAGGCTCATGGCCATCATCTAGACCCCCGGTACAACCGCGTGATCCTGCAGGTGATCCTCTTCGGAGAGCCGGAGTCGGCTGCCCTGTCGAACGGAAAGCTCGTTCCCACCTTGGTACTACGGGACTACCTGAACGGTTCGCTGGAGGAGCTCTCCCTGCGGCAGGTTCCGCTTCCCCTAACGCCCTGCCAGGGAGCAGCTCTCAAGTTGGATGGCCAAAAGCTCCGGGCCATCTTAAACCGAGCAGGTGAGGAAAGGTTCTACCTCAAGGCAGCTTCCTTTGAGGTAAAGCTCGTTCTGGAGGAGGCCCCTGAGGTCCTCTATCAGGGGGTGCTGAGAGCTCTGGGCTATGCCAGGAACAAGGAACCCTTCCAAAAGCTAGCTCGGCGACTTCCGCTCCAGGTTCTGGAAGGCCTGGCCCAGGAAGCTGGGGAACGAGAGTTGATTTTTCAGGCCTTGCTCCTGGGCGCTGCTGGACTGCTTTCCTCGAGGCGGGGTTGGGGCGCTGGCCTGAGAGAGATTGTGCCCTTGGAAAGGCTGGGGCAGGTTTGGGATTCGTTAGGGCTGGAAAGCGTGATGAACGAAGAAGAGTGGCATTTCTTTCGAGTTCGACCTCAGAACTTCCCCACGCGTCGGCTTCTTGCCCTGGGATGCCTTCTCAGCCGCTACTAAGGACGGGGTCTGTTTGAGGGAATGCTCTCGCTCATCAACTGCTCTGATCCTTGCCTGACGGAGAGGGAGTTGGTATTCGCCTCGGCCAACATGCGCTTTCGGGGCCCGATCGAGCAAGGGAGATCGTGGTGAACGTATTGCTTCCCTTCTTCTTCGCCTGGGCGGAGCTCAACTCACGCCCGAAATTGCAGCAGACCATTCTGGACCTTTATAGCCGGTACCCTCGGCTTGCGGAGAATCAAATCACTCGTCACCTGACATGGCTTCTGTGGGGGGAGAGTAAGGCACTCCTTGCCTGCCAGCAGCAGGGATTGATTCACCTTTACCAATCCTTCTGTCTAAGTCAGAGATGTCAGGCCTGCCCACTCGCCCCCTGAAGGTTTCCTAGTTCTGCGGATTCCCCAGCTTGATTTATCGGCAGGAAATTCTATAATCAGGAAAGTAAGCTTTGTGGAGGGAGAGATGGGTTTTTTCGGCTCTTCCGGAATAAGGAGAAGGATGGATTTCGACCTCCTGGAGCTGGCCCTCAAGGTGGGCTTTGTCTTGGGCAGGTCGGCCACCAGATCGGTGCTTCTCGGGCGGGACACCCGCACCTCCGGTGAGGCCCTTAAATCGGCCTTCTCCTCTGGACTCCTCGCCTCGGGCTGCTCGGTTTATGAGGCTGGCATTGCTCCTACGCCTACCGTAGCCTATGCCTGCCGCAACTTCGCCGCTGGCGTGGTCATCACGGCCTCACATAATCCGCCGGAATATAATGGCATCAAGCTGGTCAATCCCGATGGCGCAGCCTTCGACTCCGCCCAGCGGCAGCTCGTGGAGGAGGAAATTCTACGGGGTGAGTTTGGACCCTTGTCCTGGGACAGCCTGGGAAGACTTCAACCCTACCCGACGGCCATAGAGGAACATATGGAACGTATACTGCAGGACTTCCCCCGGCTGAAGGTTAGAGTGGTGCTGGACTGCGGCTGCGGAGCTGGTTCGGTGATAACCCCCTTCCTCCTTCAAAAGCTCGGCTGTGAGGTGCTGACTATGAACTCTCACCTCTCCGGTTTCTTTCCCCGGCCGGCTGAGCCCACGGAGGAAAACTTGACCAGCCTGATAAAAGTGGTCCGGGCGAACCGAGCCGCTGTAGGTCTGGCTCATGATGGAGATGCCGACCGCCTGATGGCGGTGGATGATAGGGGCAGGTTTATCCCCGGGGATAAGCTGCTCATCATCCTGGCGCAGAGCCTTCAAGCCCGGAAGGTGGTGACTACCCTGGATGCCTCCATGGTGCTGGAGGAGTATGGCTTAGAGGTGGAAAGGACGAGAATAGGCGATCCTTATGTTTCCGAGGCCCTGAGAAGGGAAGGGGACTTTGGAGCCGAGCCAACCGGGTGCTGGATCTTCCCCCAGGTGTCTCTTTGTCCGGATGGGGTCTATGCGGCTGCCTTCCTGACCTGGGTGGCCTCGGAGAAGCGGCTCTCCACCTTGGTGGACAAAATACCGTCCTACCCTCTCCTCAGAAAAAGCCTCTCCCGAGCTACCTTCGACCCGGAGGCCCTGTCAGCAAAGCTGGAGGCCCTCAACCCGGACTCAATGAGCAGGCTCGACGGACTGAAGCTTTCCTTCAGCGATGGCTGGGTTCTATTGCGCCCTTCAGGTACTGAGCCTAAGATAAGGGTAACGATCGAAGCCAAAACTGAGAGAAGGGTTCGCGAGCTCTTCAGCCAGGTGTCAAGGGTTCTCCAGGATGCCTGAGATTTACTTGACATAATGTGAGGATTGAAGGTAGCTTAAGGACTTGGTATAATTAGTCGCTTGGAGAGGTGGCCGAGTGGTTTAAGGCGCCGCTCTCGAAAAGCGGTAGGGTGAGATATCCCTCGTGGGTTCGAATCCCACCCTCTCCGTGGAGGGATGCCGGAGTGGCCGAACGGGCGCGCCTGGAGAGCGCGTAGGGGGTTTAGAAGCTCCCTCGTGGG
>CAZYDA010000068.1:0-5413 GCA_964645275.1 uncultured Dehalococcoidia bacterium
GGTTCATCATTATCTGGGTGCGCGGTCGGGGAAGCTTGCCCAGATCCTCCTCAACTACTCGATATTTCAACCGGCCCTTAAATATTCGGCCTTCACCCTGGGAGCAGTCCACCGTAACTTCTTTTACCCCCTTAAGAATCTCCGTCGCGTTGCCGGTGCCGATCACGCAGGGAACTCCAAGCTCTCGGCTAACTATGGCAGCGTGACAGGTTCGTCCGCCCTTGTTGGTAACTATAGCCGAGGCGATCTTCATTATTGGCTCCCAGTCAGGATCCGTCATGTCCGTAACCAGGACCTGACCTTCCTTAAACTCATAAATTCGGCTGCTATCCTCTATAATGTTCACCTCACCCTGCCCTATCTTCGTGCCCACCGCCTCCCCTCTGAGCAGTGGCTCACCCTCCTCCTCCAGCACATAAGTCTTGAGCGAGGTTAATCTCCTCTGCGAATGCACGGTCTCCGGCCGGGCCTGGACAATGAAGAGTTCACCGCTTAGCCCATCCTTGGCCCACTCAATGTCCATCGGCGTGCCGTAGTGCTCCTCTATCAGGCAAGCCCACTTGGCGAGGAGCAGAACTTCCTCATCGCTCAACACAAACTTCCCCCGCTCCTCCGCCGGCACATCCTGCTGCTCCGTTCCCAACCCATCAGCCCGATAGATCAGCCTCTTCTCCTTCGTTCCCAGCTTCTTTTCCACAATGGGCTTAAAGCCCAACTTTAGGGTGGGCTTAAAAACATAAAACTGGTCGGGGTTAACCATCCCCTGCACCACGTTCTCTCCCAGCCCATAGGCTCCGGTTATATAAACCACGTCCCTAAATCCGGATTCCGTGTCAATGGTGAAGATGACGCCTGAGCAGGCAAGATCCGAGCGAACCATCTTCTGTACCCCAACGGAGAGATAAACGCTCAGATGGTCAAAGCCCTTGTCCACACGATAAGAAATCGCCCGATTATTGAAGAGGGAGGCGAAGCATTCCTTAACTCGCTGTATTAGTTCCTCCTCGCCCCGCACATTTAAGAAGGTGGTTTGCTGACCAGCGAATGAAGCTGTGGGGAGGTCCTCAGCAGTGGCGCTGCTCCTTACGGCCACATCAACATCCTTGCCGTACCTCTTTTCCATCTCCCGATAGGCAAATCTTATTTCCTCTTCCAATTCTGCGGGGCAGGGTACGCTGCTTATGAGGTTCCTGATCTCCTCTCCCCTCCTGGAGAGGTCCTCCATATTCCTGGTATCCAGACTTGACAGAGCTTCCCGAATCTTCTCTTTTATGCCGGCCTTCTCTATCACGTACTTATATGCCTCGGCGGTTATGGCAAAGCCAGAAGGAACATTTACCCCTTTATGAGTTAAATTCGTTATCATCTCACCAAGGGAGGCATTCTTACCTCCGACCAAGGCTACATCCTTGGAGCCAACTTCCGTAAACCACTTGACAAACTTCACTTCAACCTCCTTATAGCTGCTTTCCAGGGTGTTCTAATTATAGCATGACAGGCAGCGAGCCAAAAAGGGCGCGAATTGCCTTTAGAGGGGAGTTGTGCTAACATAATAATCGCTTTTAGCTTTAAGGGGTTCGTCGGATGGGGTTTGTAGACAGTTAGATCTAGAGCGTTTTATCCGACCAAATTTGGTCGCCCTCCAGGGTTTTGCAGCGAGCAAGTCGAGTGGGAAACTTCAGGAAGCCGAGAAAATCATAAAGCTCGATGCCAACGAGAACCCCTATGGTCCTTCTCCGCGAGTCCAAGCAGCTCTAAGTAATTACCAATACTTCAACCTGTACCCTGATCCGGAGCAACTTGAGCTCAGAGAACTCCTCGCCTCCTATGCCGGCGTCGAACCGGAACAGGTGGTGGCAGCGGCCGGGGGTGAGCGACTGATTGAGATCATCCTGCTCCTTTTCCTCAACTCCGGAGATAGGGTGATCAACTGTATCCCTACCTTCGACGTCTTCCGCTTGAAGGCCCAAATTTACGGTGGTGAGGTGGTGAACGTGCCCCGGGGTGAGGATTTCGCCATTGATGTCCCAGCTATCAAGGCAGCCATAGATGAGAAAACCAAGATCATTCTGCTGGCCAACCCCAATAACCCCACCGGGAATGCCACCCCTTTAAAGGATCTGCTGGAGGTGGTGGATATCGGGGTACCGGTGCTGGTTGACGAGGCCTACTACGAGTTCCATGGGGAGACCATGGCTCCGCTGGTCAGGTACTACCCCAACCTGATGGTCTTACGCACACTGAGCAAGTGGGCTGGGCTTGCCGGGATAAGGGTGGGGTATGGAATTTTCCCTCCCCGGATAGCCGAATATCTCTTGAAGATCAAACCCATCTACGGGGTGAGCACTGAGGCCACCGTAGCCGTGAGGGCCTCCCTGGAAGACCTCGACTACCTTCGGGGCAATGTGCAGGCCATCATCGCTGAGCGGGAAAGGCTCTTTCAGGAGCTGAGCCAGTTCAGCTTTCTCAGGCCCTTCCCCTCACGGACCAACTTCATCTTCTGTCATGTCCTGCGAGGCAGCGCGGCCGAGATCAACGAGGCCCTTCGCTTAAGAGGCATACACATATGCTGTTTCAGTTCCCCCCTCCTGGAGAACTCGGTCAGGATAACCGTGGGCAAGCCGGAGCACACCGATGCCCTAGTCAGGGCGCTGAGAGAAGTGGAGAGAGAGCTAGCTTGACGCACTGAAGTGAGGGACGATATAATGAAGCAGGCTCAGGCTGAACAGCTTTAAACTTAATTGTCTTGGACGAAACTTGGGGGATTGGGAGGTGGGTTAAAAAGTTGATCTCCGACCGAGCAGATTCAGAGGGCGAAGACCACCAAAGGAGTTTTCCCGATCTCACCGTTGCTTTGCAAACTGTCGGCTGCAAGCTTAACCAGGCCGAGACGGAGCTTCTTGCCCATCAATTCTTGCAGGCTGGCTATAGGTTAGTGGACCCCGACTCAGCGGCCGCAGTTTATGTCCTCAATACCTGTACGGTCACCCACGTGGCTGACCATAAGTGCCGTCACCTTCTGCGCTCTTATCATCATCGTTACCCTCAGGCCCTCCTGGTGGCTACGGGGTGCTACGCGGAGCGCGCTCCAGAGGAACTTTCACGGATTGAGGGAGTTGGACTCGTTGTTGGCCAGAAGGACAAGGCCAGACTGATAGAGGTGCTCAGCTCCTGGTTGCCCCACCCCAGAACCCTTTCAGCACTGGAGGATCAAGGGTTGGCCTCCCTCGGACGAACCCGGACCCTGGTAAAGATTCAGGAGGGCTGCAACCGCAGCTGCACCTATTGCATCGTTCCTCAGGTGCGGGGGCGAGCCCGCGATGTGACGGAGAACGAGGTGGTGGGCCAGGTTAAAGCTAGGGTGGAACAGGGATACCAGGAGGTAGTCCTGACCGGCACCCAAATAGGAGCCTATGGGCGAGGCTTGGCAAGATTGCTTAAGCGCCTTCTAGACGAGACCGGGGTGAAAAGGTTGCGACTTTCCTCGCTGGAGCCAGAGGACCTCTCCCCAGACTTACTCCAGCTCTGGGAGAGCGGGCGAATTTGCCGTCACCTTCACCTCCCCCTGCAGAGCGGCTGCGACTCGGTGCTTCGCCGGATGGGCCGACACTACACCACCGAGGAGTACCGGCAAAAGGTGAACTTGGCTCGTGAGTTCATTCCTGACCTGGCCATCACCACTGATGTCATGGTTGGCTTCCCCGGCGAGACCGAGGAAGAATTCCAAGAGAGCTATGAATTCTGCCGGCAGGTTGGCTTTGCCCGGATACATGTATTTCCCTTCTCCGAGCGGCCAGGAACGCCGGCGGCGAAGCTCTCAGGCAAGGTGACCGGTCTGGAAAAGCGCCGCCGGAAAGAGGAGATGCTGAAGCTCGCCCGATTGAGCGCTCGAGAATTCTGCCGCCGTTTCCTGGGAAGGAAACTGGAGGTGCTCTGGGAGGGTCAGAAGAACGGCCTTTGGTTCGGCTACACCGACAATTATCTCAAGGTTTTCACCCAGAGCCACCACGAGCTGAGGAACCTGCTCCTCTCGACGAGGCTCACCCGAGAGCTGAATCAGGGCCCAGCCGGGGGGCTCGTCGGCGAGGTTGAATTTCACCCGAGTTGAATTCACCTCTTCCAAAATTTGAAATGAGGAATTTTGGGTAAGAAATGTAGAAGGAGTGTGGAGAGATGATGGAAGCCATTAATCCACTGTGGATGCTCCTTTTTCTCTTCTGTCTGGTGGCCTCGGCCTTCTTCTCCAGCTCGGAGACGGCCTTCATTTCCCTCCGGCGGGCACGCATAAGACATCTAGTGGACAGCGGAGTCTCCGGGGCGGAGGAGGTGGCCAAGTTGACTTCATATCCCGAGAAGCTGCTGGCAACGGTGCTCCTGGGGAACAACTTCGTTAACACCGGGGCAGCGGCCTTGGGGACGCTCATGGCCGTCTCCTTTCTGGGAGCCGAGCGGGGTGCCATCGTGGCTACCATTGGAGTGGCCCTGCTCCTGCTGGTCTTCGGCGAGATCGTTCCCAAAACCCTGGCCACCCGCATGAGGGAGGGGATGGCTTTAGCGTACATCCACCCCCTGAGAGCCATCTCCTGGCTCCTCTGGCCCTTCACGGCCATCTTTGCCCGAATAGGAACTGGACTGGCCAAGCTTCTGGGAGCCCCGTCATCTCGAGAGCTGGTGAGTGAGGAGGAAATCCGCACTCTCATCTCCATGGGCCGGGAGGAGGGGGTGGTGGAGGAGTCGGAGGCCCAAATGGTGGAAAAGGTCTTTCGCTTCGGCGACCTTCAGGTGGGGCAGATAATGAGCCCCCGCACGGAGATTACCTGGGTGGAGAAAGACACCAGTGTGAAGGAATTTCTCTCCATCTACTCCCAGAGCCCCCATTCTCGCTTCCCAGTCTATGAGGAGACGGTGGACAACGTCATCGGCATCCTGGGCATTAAGGATGTTCTCCTAGCACAGGCGCGCGGGGAGCTGAAGGACGAGGACTCAATCACCGGCTTAGCTCGTCCGGCCTACTTCGTTCCCGAGAGCAAACCCATTGGGGAGCTCTTCGAGGAGATGAAGTCCTCCCGGCAGCCCATGGCCATTGTGGTGGACGAATATGGAGGCACGGCCGGGCTGGTGACCTTAGAGCAGCTAGCTGAGGAAATTGTAGGTCACCTGGGCGACGAGCTGGCCCGGGGGGAAAAGAAGTTCGAGACTGTTGACGTCAACACCTATGAGATCGATGCCGGCATGCGAGTGGAGGAAGCCAATGCAGAGATGGGCCTTAACATCCCGCTGGGAGACTACGAGACGGTGGCCGGCTTCATCCTGAGCGCTCTGGGTCATATTCCCCGAGAGGGAGAGCAGCTAAAATTTGAGGGGATGACGCTGACGGTGACTGAGATGAAGGGGGTAAAGATTGAGAAGGTCC
>CAZYDA010000069.1:0-5352 GCA_964645275.1 uncultured Dehalococcoidia bacterium
ATCCCCTTTCTCGGTGAGCTCGATGAGCAGCATGCGGCGATCTTCGGGATTCTTACGGCGGCTAACCAGTCCCTGCTCCACCAGTCGGTCAACGATGCCGGTGATGTTGGCCGGCGTGACCCCGAGCACCTGGGCCAACTTACTGGAGCTGGTGCTTCCCTCACTGGCGATGACCACCAGGCTTTTTAGTTGGGCAACGGTGAGATTCAGGCTGAGCCAAGGCTCCGGGGAGCTTTGGCCAAAGGCTTGGCTCAACCTCCGCTGAAGCTCAATGATCTCCCGTATCAGGGCTGCTCTTTCCATGTTTAGTTAAATTTACCTTGATATTTTACATCTACTTGACTTAATTTGTCAAACGCAGGCTCTCCCCCAGCGTCTGAAACGAAGGAGGTCCACGAAGGTCTCCAGCCGGGCGGTGAGCGCCCCTTTGGTTAGCTCTTCGTCATGCCTGGGGGAGGGGAAGCTCACGCAAGTATTCTCGATAGGCCCGGTAGCCGGAAGAAGCTGGAGGCCAGCGGCAAAGATTCATCGGTTGGCGGGGAGCTTACCACCTCGGCCCCAGCGCCTCGAAGAAGGCCTTAAAAAGGGGGTAGTACTGGTAGTAAAGAAGTCCCCGGGGGAAACCAACTCGTGGCATTTTGTCTTAATTATAGCTCATAATTCGCCACCCTGAGAATTTTCCGAGCTGGCTTGAGGATTCCGGAGCCGGTTTCTGCTAAAATTTAAGCGATGGCCCGCGGGATGATTTCCTTCGATCTCACCGGGACGCTGACCACCTACCGGTTCAGCAACCAAATCTGGTTTGAGGAACTCCCCCGACTCTTTGCCCAAAAGAACCACCTCGACTTCGAGGAGGCCAGAGAGAGGCTCAGGCGGATCTATGATGAGGTGGGGGAGGAGAGTCTGGAGTGGTACGACCTGAAATACTGGTTTCGACGCTTTAACCTCGGCGATGGCTGGTGCGAGCTGCTGGAGAAGGCCAGTCCCAAGGTCGAGCTTTATCCCGAGAGCAAGAGGGTGCTTGAGACTCTGTCTCGTAAATACGACCTGGTGCTCCTCACCAATGCTGCCCGGGAATTTGTGGAGGTGGAGACCCGGGAGATAAAGGGCTACTTCCGGCAGATCTTTTCCTGCGTTTCCGACTTCGGTCAGGTAAAGAAGACACCGGAGTTCTACCTCCTGGTATGCCGGAGGCTTGGGATAAGGCCGGAGGAGTTAATACATGTCGGTGACCACTGGAAGTTTGATTATCTCATCCCCCGCCAGGCCGGGGTGAGGGCCTTTTACCTCGATCGCCAAGGTATATCTGGCGGCCAGTTTGTCCTGCACGACCTCCAGGAGCTGGAAGAGAAGCTTTGAGCTATTGACGTCGGCGGGAAGTTTGAGTATGATTCAGGCAAGGAAGCCCCGGGTTCCCGCCAGAGTTCTTGATTTTGGCGGGTGGGAAAAGGGATGACCAAGTTCATCTTCATCACTGGCGGCGTGGTGAGCTCTGTCGGCAAGGGAATTACCGCCGCCTCCATTGGCCGCCTGCTCAAGAGCCGAGGTCTTAAGGTTGCCCTTCAGAAGATAGACCCCTACCTTAACGTTGACCCCGGGACCATGTCTCCCTTCCAGCACGGGGAGGTCTTCGTCACCGAGGATGGGGCGGAGACCGATCTCGACCTGGGTCACTACGAACGCTTTGTGGACGTCAGCCTCACCTCGGCCTCCAATCTCACCTCCGGTCAGGTTTACACTGCGGTCATCTCCGGGGAGAGGCGGGGGGATTTCCTCGGAGGCACCATCCAGGTCGTTCCCCACGTGACGGACGAGATCAAGCGGCGCATCCGGGAGGTGGCGGAGAGGAGTGGGGCCGAGGTGGTCATCTCAGAGATCGGCGGCACGGTGGGAGATATTGAGGGGCAACCCTTCCTGGAGGCCATCCGCCAGCTCCGGTCAGATGTCGGCCCGGAGAACGTGCTTTACGTTCACGTGACCCTTCTCCCCTACCTCTCCTCCACTGAAGAGCTCAAGACCAAGCCCACGCAACACAGCGTAAAGGAGCTGCGCTCCATCGGAATCCAGCCGGACGTTATCGTCTGCCGCAGCGACCATCCCGTGCCTGAAGAGCTCCGGGAGAAGATCGCCCTCTTCTGCAACGTGAGAAAGGAGGCCGTTGTTCCCCTGTCCACCGTCTCCAACATCTATGAGGTTCCCCTGCTGCTGGAGGAGGCTGGCCTGGGCGACTTCATCGTGGGGAGACTTAACCTCCCGGCGGGCGAGAAGAACCTGGAGGAGTGGCAGAAACTGGTGGAGCGGATGAACCAGCCACGGGAGAAGGTCTTCATTGCCCTGGTGGGGAAATATGTCCGGCTCAAGGATTCCTATATCTCAGTTCGCGAGGCGTTGAAGCATGCTGCGCTGGCTCATGACCGGGAGGTGGAGCTCATCTGGGTTGACTCGGAGGAGCTGGAGCAGGACGAGGTGGATAAAATGCTCCGTCAGGCTCAGGGCATCCTGGTGCCGGGCGGCTTTGGCTATCGGGGGATTGAGGGGATGGTGAAGGCCGCCCGGTATGCTCGCGAGAACGAGGTCCCTTACCTGGGCCTCTGCCTAGGCATGCAGGTTATGGTCATTGAATATGCTCGCTGGGCACTAAACCCCCAGGCTAACTCCACCGAGTTCGATCCCGAGACTCCCTGCCCGGTGATCGACCTTTTGCCCGAGCAGCGGGGGGTGGAGGAGAAGGGGGGAACCATGAGGCTGGGACTCTATCCCTGCAAGCTCCTGCCGGGGACGAAGGCAGCCGCAGCCTATGGGCGGGAGCTGGTCTACGAGCGGCATCGCCACCGCTTTGAGTTCAACAACCGCTTTCGGGAGTCCCTCTCGCAGGCGGGACTTATTCCCAGCGGAATTTCCCCGGATGGGCGTCTCGTGGAAATCGCCGAGGTTCACGATCACCCCTGGATGCTGGGGAGCCAGTTTCATCCCGAGTTTGCCTCCCGTCCCAATCGCCCCCACCCTCTCTTCCTGGGCTTCATCGAGGCAGCTTCCCGCACCCTGCGCGAGGGTGCCCAGCCACCCCTGCCAATTTAAAACCCGAACCTTTTCGGCAGCCATAGACAGAGGGGCTCTCTTTATGCTATATTGAGCTAGTCAGCATTTCTGGCTTGATGTCTGGCCTCGTTCACAGCCAACCCTAGGAATTTTCATGCGCCTCTTTCTGGATACGGCTAATCTGGACGAAATCCGAAAGGCAGCTAAACTGGGCGTAATCAGTGGGGTAACTACCAACCCCTCCCTGGTGGCTCGGGAAGGCCGCTCCGACCTCTCCAGCGTCATCCGGGAGATAGCCTCCATCGTTGATGGGCCCATCTCGGCTGAGGTGTTGAGCCAAGATGCCGAGGGAATGGTTCGGGAAGCGCGGGAGCTTTCCTCTTTCTCGCCCAATGTGGTGGTTAAGATCCCGGTGACGGAGGCCGGGATCGAGGCCATCTCGAGGCTTTCCGCTGAGGGGATAAAGTGTAACCTTACCCTCTGCTTTTCCCTGAATCAGGCCCTTCTGGGGGCCCTTGCCGGAGCGACCTATGTGAGTCCTTTTGTAGGACGACTGGATGATGTGGGGCATGATGGGATGGCTCTGGTGGCGGATATCGTTCAGGTGTTCCGACACTATGGGTTCTCCACGCAGGTCATCGCCGCCAGCATCCGTCATCCGCTCCATTTGATAGCGGCGGCCAAAGCTGGGGCTCATATCGCCACCGTCCCTTATCGGGTTCTGAAACAGATGTTCAAGCATCCCCTCACCGACGTGGGGTTAAGTCGCTTCCTCGAGGACTGGCAGCGGGTGGCCAAAGTTTAAAGTCCTGTAGCTCTCTTGGAGCCTTGTTACCTTATAGGAGCTGGTCAATTCTCATATTAACCCCGAGCGCTGAGAGCAACAGAATGAGGTGAGTTATGACGTTTGCTGAACTGCGAGGTATGACCAGAGAAGAGTTGCTGGAGCTCTGCCGGGAGAGGGGCCTCGGCGGCATCAGCCTCCTGAAGAAAGACGAGCTGATCCTCCGACTCCTGCAGGAGGAGGCCGAGCGTCAGGGTAACGTCCTCGGTAGCGGGATTTTGGAGATCGTGAATGAGGGCTATGGCTTCCTCCGCGGGGTGAGCCTGAAGATAAGCCCGAATGATATTTACATCTCCCAGTCCCAGATTCGCCGCTTTGGCCTGCGAAACGGTGACTTCGTCACCGGTCAGGTGAGGCCACCAAAGGAGGGGGAGAGGTACTCCGGCCTCCTGCGTGTGGAGATAGTCAACGGCATGGACCCGGAGGAAGCCCGCAACCGTCCCCACTTTGACAGCCTTACCCCCCTTCACCCGAATCAGCTCATCAACCTGGAGCATGATCCCAACAACCTCTCCACTCGCCTCCTGAACCTCATCGCCCCCATCGGAAGAGGGCAGCGAGGACTCATCGTCTCGCCTCCCAAGGCGGGCAAGACTTTCCTGCTCAAGCATATCGCCAAGGCGACGCTTTCCAATCACAACGATATTCACCTCATCGTCTGCCTCATCGGCGAGCGCCCGGAGGAGGTCACCGACTGGAGGAAGTCGGTCAAGGCTGAGGTGGTGGCTTCCACCTTTGACGAGCCGGTGGAGGAGCAAACCCGGGTGGCGGAGATGGCCCTGGAGCGAGCCAAGCGACTGGTGGAGCTGGGAAAACACGTCATGATCCTGCTCGACTCCATCACCCGGCTCACCCGGGCCTACAACCTGGTGATGCCTTCGACTGGCCGGACCCTCACCGGGGGACTTGACACCGCCGCTCTCTACCCTCCCAAGGGCTTCTTCGGCTCGGCCCGCTGCACTGAGGAGCGGGGCAGCCTCACCATCATCGCCACCTGCCTCATTGACACCGGCAGCCGCATGGACGAGGTGATCTATGAGGAGTTCAAGGGCACCGGCAACATGGAGGTTCACCTCGATCGCCGCCTGGCGGAGCGCCGCATCTTTCCGGCCATAGACATCCAGCGCTCCAGCACCCGCCATGAGGAGCTCCTGCTCGATGAACCAACGCTGAAGCAGGTTTGGCTCCTGCGGCGAATGCTCCAGCTCGTTTCTTCCAATAGTGCTAACTCCACTGAGGCCACCGAGCGCGTGCTGGAAAGGCTGGCCCGCACCCGTACCAACGCCGAGTTCCTCGCTAGCCTCTCCAAGGAGATGTAGCTCAACGCAAGCCGGTGGGATGGCCACTTAACCTGGTTCAATCCTCCGGAAATCCTTTCGGAGCGAGGTTTTTAATGGTAAAATTAAAATAACCCTGAGGAAAGGACATGACAGGGTTTCTGGGCCTAAAGGAAAAGTTGTTGCAGGTCT
>CAZYDA010000070.1:0-5294 GCA_964645275.1 uncultured Dehalococcoidia bacterium
AGCCACCAGAAGCAGCCGGTTAAAATCCACCCCATTGGCTGTCCGGCGAGGAAGGCCAAAGGAGGTGGGGTTGGTCAGAGCCTGAATCTCCACTAGTAGCGGTCGGGTGCCTTCCATGGTAGGTACCACCACTGAGCCAATGACTGAATCTTTATGCTGAGAAAGAAAGGCCTCCGAAGGATTGTTGACCTCCACCAGCCCCCGATCCCTCATCTCAAACATGCCTATTTCATTAGTAGAGCCAAAGCGGTTCTTAACGCTGCGCAGAATTCGGTAGGTGCTGAAGTGCTCCCCCTCAAGGTAGAGGACCACATCAACGATATGCTCTAAAGTATGCGGTCCGGCGATGGCTCCCTCCTTGGTGACGTGACCGACGAGCATGGTGGATGTCCCACTCGACTTGGCGAAGTTCAACAGCCTCAGGGCACATTCCCTGACCTGGCTTAAGCTGCCAGCTGCCCCCTCCATCCCTTCAAGGTAAACCGTTTGAATGGAGTCAACGATCAGGAGCTCAGGTAAGCTCTGCCCGGCAGTCTCTAGGATATGTTCCAGCCTAGTCTCCGGGAGAATGAAAACTCCCTCCCCCCTGAGTCCCAATCGTTCGGCTCGAAGCTTGATCTGTGAGGCCGATTCCTCGCCAGCTACGTAGAGCACTCGTCTCCCCTCGGCGACTCTATCTGCTACTTGAAGCAGGAGGGTCGACTTGCCAATTCCTGGGTCTCCACCCAGCAGCACCAGTGATCCGGGCACCAGTCCCCCACCCAAAACCCGGTCAAACTCGGGAAGGCCAAGGCTGATTCGCGGGCTGTCCGCTAGGGAAACCTGAGAGAGCTCCAGAGCTTCAGCTACTGGAGCTCCGGTACTGCCGGCTCTTACCCTCTCCACATAGCTGTTCCAGGCTCCACACTGAGGACATCGTCCCAGCCACTTGGGGCTCTCATGCCCACAGGCTTCACAGATATAAGTAACCCTGCCTTTGGCCATGGCTCACTTAAGAAAAAGGAAGCCCTGAAGGGCTTCCTGCAAGAGTGGTAGTCTCTAGTCAAGCCCTAGCCAGGGTGGCAGCGTGGAAAACGATTTCGTCCCCCTCTCGGTCAAGCCTAATCACGTCACCAGACTGAAACTCTCCGGCCAAAAGCTTCTCGGAGAGGGGGTCCTCAACAATGGTCTGAATCACTCGGCGGAGGGGTCGAGCACCAAAGAGAGGATCATAACCCTTCTCTGCCAACAGCTCCTTGGCCTCCAGGGTAGCTTCCAACCCTATGTCCTTCTCCTTGAGCTGCTCTCCCACCTGAGCCAACATTAGGTCTACGATCTGCAGGATGTGCTCCCGCGTCAGCGAATGGAAGACCACGGTGCCGTCCAGTCGGTTGAGGAACTCCGGGCGGAAGGTCTTCTTTAGCTCCTCGAGGAGCTTCTCCTTCATGCGCTCGTAGGATATCTGAGCCGCCTTCTTCTCGTCGGTAGGCTTGAATCCCAGGGTGCTCTCCTTGCGGATGAACTCTGCTCCGATGTTGCTGGTCATGATAATGATGGTATTGCGAAAGTCCACCTTCCGACCTTTGGCGTCGGTGAGGTGACCATCATCAAAGATCTGAAGAAGTATGTTGAACACCTCAGGATGGGCTTTTTCGATCTCGTCGAGGAGGATCAGCGAATAGGACTTGCGCCTCACTGCCTCGGTTAGCTGTCCTCCCTCCTCGTAGCCGACATAGCCAGGTGGGGCACCGACCAGACGAGCCACCGTATGTCTCTCCATGAATTCAGACATGTCGAGACGAACCATGGCCTCCTCGCTGCCGAACATGAACTCAGCCAGGGCCCTTGCCAGCTCAGTCTTGCCCACGCCAGTGGGGCCCATGAAGATGAAAACGCCAATAGGTCGCCGGGGGTCCTTGAGGCCAGCCCGGGCTCGCCTGACTGCTTTGGAGACCAGCTTTATGGCTTCATCCTGACCGACGATGCGTTTGTGTAGTGCCTCCTCCATATGAAGCAGCCTAGTGGTCTCGTCGGCAGCCAGCTTGGTTACCGGAATGCCAGTCCACATGCTGACCACCTCGGCCACATCCTCGGGAGTAACCATGGGCTTTTCCACTTCCCTTTCCTTCCTCCACTCCAGCTGCATCCGGCCAGCTTTCTCCTCTAGCTTAAGCTCGCGCTCCCGAAGCTCGGCAGCGTATTCGTATTGCTGGTTGGCGATAGCTTGCTCCTTCTCCCGGCGTACCGACTCCAAGGCACGGCGCAGCTCAGCGATGGAGAGAGGTGGAGCCAGGTGTCTTAGTCGAACGCGTGAGGAAGCCTCGTCGATCAGGTCAATGGCCTTATCGGGTAGGAAGCGATCTGGGATATACCTTGAAGCCAGGTGGGCAGCCGTCTTCAGCGCCTCATCGCTGATGGTGAGTTGATGGTGCTCCTCGTAGCGCTCCTTTACCCCGCGCAGGATTTCGATGGTTTCCTCAACCGAGGGCTCCTCTACCAGGATGGGCTGAAAGCGCCGTTCCAGCGCTGGGTCTCTCTCGACGTACTTTCGGTAATCATCTACGGTGGTGGCACCGATGCATTGTATCTCGCCCCGGGAGAGGGATGGCTTCAGTATGTTGGAGGCATCCACAGCTCCCTCGGCTGCTCCAGCGCCCACCAGGGTATGCATCTCATCAACGAAGAGCAGGCAATTGCGAGCGGTTTTTATCTCTTCGATAACCTTCTTTAGCCTTTCCTCAAACTCACCGCGGTACTTGGTGCCAGCAACCAGTGCCCCCACATCAAGAGTCAGCAAACGCTTGCCCTTGAGGGTCTCCGGCACATCTCCTGAGGCGATGCGATGAGCGATTCCCTCAACGATGGCTGTTTTGCCCACCCCAGGCTCACCGATGAGCACTGGATTGTTCTTCGTTCGGCGGCTGAGTATCTGGATCACCCGCTCGATCTCCCGCTCCCTGCCGATGACCGGGTCGAGCTTCCCAGCAGCAGCGGCGGCAGTGAGATCTATGCCCAGTTGATCCAGGGTAGGGGTCCGGGTGGCAGCACGAGCTCCAACCTGGTGAGGCAAGCTCTGACTCAGTAGGTGACCTACTTCTCGGCGAGCTCGCTCCAAGGTGATCCCGAAGCTTTCCAACACCCCCGCAGCTACCCCTTCTCCTTCGCGTAGGAGACCCAGGAGGAGGTGTTCGGTGCCGATGTAGTTGTGATTGAGCTGGCGAGCTTCATCCACAGCCAGTTCGATTACCTTCTTCGCTCGAGGAGTTAGGCCAACCTCTCCACGGCTCTTTCGCTCTCCCCGCCCAATGATGAACTCCACCGCAGCTCTAACCTTGCCCAGGTCAGCCCCCAGATTCACTAAGGCCTTCGCACCTATCCCGCTGCCTTCCCGAATTAAGCCCAGCAGAATATGCTCAGTGCCGATGTAGTTGTGGTTAAATCGCTGAGCTTCCTCTTGGGCCAGGGCGAGGACTTTGCGAGCGCGTTCGGTAAACTTATCAAACCGACTGGCCATCTCTTTCCCTAGGTGGGAACTCGGATATATTATAGCATCTGCTGGAAGAAAAGGTCAAAGTGAGGGGAAATTCTGATTAGCTTGGTGAAGTGGGCCTCCTGGTCTATAATGTTAAGGGTGAAGTACTGCGTCCTGATCTTGGATGGTGCTTCAGGCTGGCCCCTGGAGGAATTTGGAGGCCGGACCTGCCTCGAGTTGGCCCGGAAGCCTAACTTGGATCTCTTGGCCTCCCAGGGAACGTTAGGGCTGGTGCGGACGGTCCCCCCCGGGATGGAGGCCTCTTCAGCCTGTGCTTGTCTTTCGATCCTGGGCTACGACCCCCGGATTTACTACACTGGCCGGGGACCGATCGAGGCGCACAGCCTGGGGCTGAGGCTGGAGGAGGGCGAGGTGGCCTTCCGCTGCAACCTGGTGACCATTCGTGAGGGGAGGATGTGGAGCTATAGCGCTGGACAGATCACCAGCGCCGAGTCCCATGAGCTTATCGTTGCCCTTAATCTGAGCCTGGGCAATAGTCGGGTGAGTTTCTACCCCGGCGTGGGCTACCGCCACATCTGTACCATAAAGGAAGGTGAGGAACACTTGAAGGCCATTTGCATCCCTCCTCATGAGATACCGGATAAGCCCATAGCCGATTTTCTGCCTCGCGGCGAGGGAAGCGAACTGCTGCTTCAGTTAATGGAACGCTCGCGGGAGGTTTTAGAAAAACATCCGGTGAATCTTCACAGGGAGAAGCAGGGGAAACCTCCGGCCAACTTTATCTGGCTTTTCTGGGGTGGGAGAAGAGCCCCTGAACTTCCTCGCTTCAGTGAGCTTTATGGGCTGAGTGCCGCACTGACCTCTGGGGTAGATCTTCTCCAGGGGCTGGCTAAACTCTCGAGAATGGAAGTGCTAAGCATTCCTGGAGTTACCGCTGGGCTGGACAATGACCACGCAGCCCAGGCTGAGGGAGCCCTTGCGGCTCTGGAAAGGCACGATCTGGCATTCATTCACATCGAGGCCCCCGATGAGGCAGCTCATGAAGGCCGAGTGAAGGAAAAGGTGGAAACTATAGAGCGAATCGACCGAGAGGTCATAAGCTTGTTTCTTTCCCGGAAGGAGCTCCGGGTGCTGGTTTTGCCAGACCATCCCACCCCTGTGAAGTTGCGCACCCATGCCCCGGATCCAGTTCCCTTTCTGATCTGGGGTCCAGGCGTAGGGAGGAGCCAGGCCAAAGCCTTCAGTGAGCGGGAAGCCCAGGGGACCGGACTGTTTCTAGAGCGAGGACACGAGTTGCTTAAGTTCCTGCTGGAACCCAAGAAGTTTCGATAGCACCCCCAGTCTAAGAGATTGAATTTGGGGGAAAGAACGTAATGCGCTCATCTCAATACCTCGCTTCGCTTCTCAATTCGCTCGATGGTCGGGGGTACAAAGCTTACCGAGAACTTGGGGAGAGAGGTCCCTTTGCCTTCCCTGGCTTTATCCTCTCCTTCGACCACGTTCAGGGGGATCCCTTTGCCCCTCCCTCTCGCCTTCGGGTTCGTCTTCTCCAGGATTTTGCGGGATTCCCTGCTCAGCTTTTCTCCAATCGAGCTCGCCGACTTGCCCTGGAGGACTTCCTAACCCGGAGGTTCTCCTCAGCTCTAGAGAGCCTAAGTCGGCGCCGGGGTACGGGGAGGAGTGGTTTCTTTCGCACCATCGAGCTCAGCCCGGCGGTGCTGGAACGCACTTCCTGTCGCGTGAACCCCAACTGGGTGGAGCTGCGCTTCTTCGCTGGCTTGCCAGCCGCAGGCCGGAGGGTTCTGGGTTGGGAGGCAAGGGA
>CAZYDA010000071.1:0-5273 GCA_964645275.1 uncultured Dehalococcoidia bacterium
TCTTCAGCCTCCACGAGGAGGCCGGGGCAGGACTCATCTTCTGGCATCCCAAGGGAGCCCTCATCCGTCAGCTCATCGAGGACTTCTGGAAGGAGGAGCATCTCAAGCGAGGCTACGAGCTCGTCTACACCCCTCACCTGGCCAAGGCAAGCATCTGGGAAAGGTCAGGGCACCTCGATTTCTACCGTGAGAGCATGTATCCCCCGATGCAGGCCGAGGGCCAGGATTACCTAGTCAAGCCAATGAACTGCCCGGGGCACATCCTGATTTACAAATCCAAGCTTCGAAGCTACCGCCAGCTACCACTCAGGCTGGCCGAGCTGGGCACGGTCTATCGGTGGGAGCGCTCCGGGGTGCTCCACGGGCTCAGTCGCGTGCGAGGATTTACCCAAGATGATGCCCACATCTTCTGCCGGCCAGAGCAACTTGAGGACGAGGTGGTGGGAGTGATAGAGCTTGCCCGCTTCATGCTTCAAACCTTTGGCTTTGAGGACTACGATGTCTTCCTCTCCACCCGACCGGAGAAGTATGCCGGAACCCTGGAGATGTGGGAGAGGGCCACCTCAACCCTGGAAAATTCGCTCAGGCGCCTTGACCTGCCCTACCAGATCGACCCTGGGGAGGGTGTTTTCTATGGTCCCAAGATAGATATCCTCCTCCGGGATGCCCTAGGAAGGGGTTGGCAGGGACCCACCATCCAGGTTGACTTCAACCTTCCTGAGAGGTTCAACGTCAACTACATCGGGGAAGACGGGAAGGAGCATCGGGTAGTCATGATCCACCGCACAGTGCTAGGAAGTCTGGAACGCTTCCTGGCCTGCCTCATCGAGCACTATGGTGGGGCCTTCCCCGTTTGGCTCTCCCCGACTCAAGTGATGATCATTCCCATCGCTGATCGACACCTGCCATATGCTCAAGAGGTAGCTTCCGAGCTCAAGGTTGAAGGACTGAGGGTTGAGCTTGATGACCGCCGGGAGCGCATGAACCTCAAGATCAGGGAGGCTCAAGTTCAGAAGATTCCCTACATGGTGGTAATCGGTGACCGCGAGGTGGCAAGCTCCACCCTGACCGTTCGACTGCGCAGCGGAGAGAACCTTGCCTCCCAGACCCTCTCCTCCTTTAAGGAGAGAGTCAAAAATGTGGTGGAACTTCGGAAGGGACTCTAGAGCGGAGCACAGCCGCTGGAAAGTCTTCCTCAAGCAGACCCAAATCGAAGGCAGTAGTTGGTCTCATTGACTTCTGTAAGGGAACATGATAAGCTCATTTAAGTCAAGCGGCGAAGCGAGGCCAAACGAAGTGGTCGCAGACCAGATGAGAGGTTCGGTTGTTTAGAAGGAGGTGGTGGGGGATAGTCAAGGAGTATCGCGTTAACGAGCAGATAAGGGCTGCCGAAGTTCGACTTATTGGGGAGAACGGGGAGCAGCTTGGAATTATGCCGTCAAGGGAGGCTCTCCAGGTTGCCCGAGAGAGAGGGTTTGATTTGGTAGAGGTGGCACCAAATGCTGCTCCGCCGGTTTGTCGATTACTGAATTACAGCAAGTTTAAATATGAGCTTTCCAAGAAGGAAAAGCTCGCTCGCAAGCACCGGAAGGTGGGGGAACTGAGTGAGGTGAGGATGCGTCCCCGAATTGATCCCCATGACATGGAGTGCAAGATCAAGCACATTAAGAGGCTGCTGGAGAGAGGTGATAAGGTGAAGGTCATGGTCACCTTCCGGGGCCGGGAGATCATCCATCCCGACCTGGGACATAAGCTTCTTCAGAAGGTGATCGACTCCCTGGAAGCGGTCAAGGTGGAAAGGCCACCCACGATGGAAGGTCGCAATCTCAGCTTGCTCCTTTCCTCCCCCAAGAAACCGAAGGCAGGAGGGTAATGCCGAAGCTGAAGACCAACAAATCGCTTTATAAACGCCTGAAGGTCAGTGGCGGCGGAAAATTATTGCGGATGAAGATTGGGCGAAGCCACTTGCGACGCAAACGCCCCAAGCGGGTCAAGCGCACCTACCAGGATACGATGCCCCTTCATCCCTCGGATGCCGCCCGAATAAAGAAGGTTTTCCCAGCCTAAATTTCTAAACTCCACAAAAGCGGATTTTTGTAGACTGCTGGAGAACCGGAGGAAGAAATGCCTAGAGTTAAAGGTGGGCCTCACGCCAGGCGACGTCACAAGAAGGTCCTGAAGCTGACCAAGGGACACCGTGGGACAAAACATCGGCTCTACCGCCGCGCTCACGAGTCGATGCTCAAGGCCCTGAGTTATGCCTACCGACATCGGCGGGAGCGCAAACGGGACTTCCGCCGACTGTGGATAACCCGGATCAATGCTGCAGCGCGGCAGCATGGACTTTCCTATAGCCAGTTCATCTCACGCCTTAAAGAAGCCGGCGTGGAGCTCAACCGGAAGGTGCTGGCTGACCTCGCCATAAGTGATCCAGCGGCCTTCTCCAAGCTGGTGGAGCTGGCCAAGCAACAAGGAAACTGAGGAGTCTCGGGCTCCCATCAGACATGCGGTCGAAACTGGAGGAAATAAGAGCCGAAGCCCTTTCAGAGCTTGGAAAGGTTAGCCACCTCAAAGAACTTGAGGGTTGGCGGGTGAGCTACCTTGGCCGGAAGGGTAAGCTTACCCAGATCCTCCGCTCGCTTAAGGACCTGCCCCTGGAGCAGCGTCGGGAGGTTGGTTCCGCAGCCAATGAGCTTAAGGAACTGTTGGAGGAGAGTCTTGAAGAGAAGGAGAAGGAACTCCAAGAGGTTGAGTTAAAGGACCTGGTTGAGCGTTCCCCTCTCGACGTCACCCTGCCAGGTCGCCCCATCGAGCTGGGCCGCCTTCATCCCACCACCCAGGCGCTGCGCCAGATCTGCGAGGTCTTCTCCAGCATGGGCTTTGAGATAGTGGAAGGGCCTGAGGTAGAATGGGATTACTATAACTTCGAAGCGCTGAACATCCCTCCGGAACACCCGGCGAGGGACATGTGGGCTACCCTGTGGATAGATAAGGATAAGGGCCTGCTGCTTCGCACCCATACCTCGCCCATGCAAATCAGGCTCATGGAGAGAAGGCGCCCGCCGATCAGGGCCATCATGCCGGGACGGGTCTACCGCTATGAGGCGACCGATGCCACCCACGAGTCGATGTTCTATCAGGTAGAGGGACTGGCAGTGGATAAGGGCATAAGCCTGGCTCATCTTAAGGGCACGCTCTACGAGTTTGCCCGCCGACTTTTCGGCCCGGGGAGGAAGGTGCGCTTTCGCTGTGATTACTTCCCCTTCGTGGAGCCGGGCGTGGAAATGGCCATCGAGTGCCTTCGCTGTGGTGGGCAGGGCTGTCGGGTCTGTAGCGGACAGGGCTGGGTGGAAATCTTAGGGGCCGGGATGGTCCATCCAAAGGTTCTGGAACGCGTTGGCTACGATCCCGAGGTCTACACCGGATTTGCCTTCGGACTGGGGGTGGAACGCATCCCCATGCTTAAATATGGGATTGACGACATCCGCCTTTTCTACTCCAACGACCTGAGATTCCTGGAGCAATTCTAACCCGTTTAAACTTCCCTGAGCTTTCGGATTACCTCCTCAGTCATCTCCGAGGTGGTGGCAGCAGTGGGATCATTGGGATCGGGCTTGAGGTCGTAGGTTACCTTGCTTCCTTCAGTCAAGACCTGGGCAATGGCCCTCTCCAACCTCTCAGCTGCCTCCCTCTCGCCCAAGTAGCGCAACAGAAGTCCGCCCGAAAGCATCATGGCCACTGGGTTAACCCGGTTCTTCCCCGCGTATTTGGGAGCGCTACCATGTGCCGGCTCGAATATGGCCGTCTCATCCCCCAGATTGGCACTGGGTGCTAGGCCCAGTCCACCAATGAGCCCCGCACAGAGGTCAGATACGATGTCCCCGTAGAGGTTGGGCAACAGAAGTACGTCAAACCGCTCCGGGCGACGTACCAGTTGCATGCAGAGGTTGTCCACGATCACATCCTCAAACTCGATCTCCGGGTATTCTTTAGCCACCTCACGAGCAACTTCCAGGAAGAGCCCATCGGTGAACTTCATGATGTTGGCCTTATGCACCACGCTGACCTTCCGCCGTCCACTCTCCCGGGCATAGCGGAAGGCAAACTGAGCAATCCTTCGAGTGGCTCTATCGGAGATCGGCTTTATGCTGAATCCACTGCCAGGGTCCAGCTTCTTCCCCTCCAAAGCCGCGATGAACTCCATCAGCTTCAAGGCCTCCGGTGTTCCCCTCTCGAACTCGATCCCGGCGTAGAGATCCTCGGTGTTCTCCCGCACGACCACCAGGTCAACCTTCTCAAAGCGGGAAGGGACCCCCGGAAAGCTCCGGCAGGGACGGAGGCAGGCATAAAGGTCGAGTTTCTGACGCAAGGCCACGTTGACGCTGCGGAATCCGGTTCCGACGGGGGTGGTGACCGGTCCTTTCAGGGCCACGCGGTTACGGCGAATGGATTGGAGCACCGGCTCAGGGAGGGGAGTCCCCCAAAGTTTAAGGGCCTCGGCGCCAACCTGCTGCACCTCCCACTCAAATTCCACCCCGGTGGCCTCCAAGACGTTTCGGGTGGCCTCGGTGATCTCCGGGCCTACCCCATCTCCGGGAATTAAGGTAACCGAATATGCCATCCTATACCTCAAAGCGATGGTATTTCTTGAGGTAGGGCACCAGCCCCCCACATTCTAGGATTCGAAGCATCACCGAAGGTAGGGGATTGAAGGAAAGCTCAAGCCCTCGGGTGAGGTTCCGGACCTTCCCTCCGCCAAGGTCGACTTCCAGTTCATCCCCATCGGCTATCCCCCGGGTGTCCAAGATGAGCACCGGCAGGCCAACGTTCACCGCATTGCGGTAGAAGATGCGGGCCACCGACTCGGCCAACACGGCACCGATGCCCGAGAGCTTCAGCACCAGGGCAGCATGCTCCCGTGAGGAACCCAGGCCAAAGTTTTTCCCAGCAACCAGGAAATCGCCCGAGCGGACTCGGGAGGCAAATTGGGGGTCGACGCCCTCCATGGCATGCCTTGCCAGCTCAGGGAGGTTGCTCCGAAGGTGGAAGTATTTGCCCGGGATGATGTAATCGGTGGAAATGCTGTCTCCGAATTTAAGTGCCTTTCCTCGCATCATGCCACTTCCCTGGGGTCGGTGATCTTGCCGGCCAGAGCGGTGGCGGCGGCGGTGGCCGGGCTGCCCAGGTAGATCAGGGCCTCGGCGTTGCCCATCCGGCCTTTGAAGTTCCGGTTAGCGGTGGAGAGGCAAATCTCGCCATCTCCCAGAACTCCC
>CAZYDA010000072.1:0-5169 GCA_964645275.1 uncultured Dehalococcoidia bacterium
TTCGCTGGCCACCTGTCATCTCCTGCGGGAGAGGGGGATTGAGCCCATCTTTCAGGTAACGTGCCGGGATCGCAATCGCATTGCTCTCCAGTCAGACCTGCTCTCGGCCTGGGCACTGGGGATTGAAAACGTCCTTTGCCTCACTGGGGACTATGTTTCCCTGGGAGATCACCCCGGGGCAAAGCCGGTCTTTGATCTCGACTCAGTCTCCCTTCTTCAGGCTGCCAGCACCCTCTGCCAGGGTAGAGACCTGGCTGGGAAGGAACTCAAGGGGAGCCCCAATTTCTTCCTGGGGGCTATCGTCACCCCTGGGGCTAACCCTCTAGAGCCCCAGATACTCAAGATGGAACGCAAGGTCAAGGCTGGCGCCAAGTTCTTCCAGACCCAGGCCGTTTATGAGCCGGAGAAATTCGCCCAATTCATGGAGCAGGTAAGGCATCTCAACGTGCCAGTCCTAGCTGGGATTATACTTCTGAAATCAGCCGGTATGGCTCGCTTCATGAATCGCAATGTTGCCGGGGTTCATGTGCCAGATAGCCTCATTGAGGAGATGGACAAGGCAGAGAACAAGCGGCAGAAGAGCATTGAGATAGCAGCCCGCCTCATTAGGGACCTAAAGGATATCTGCCAGGGAGTCCATATCATGGCCATTGGCTGGGAGAAGATGGTTCCCGCTGTGCTCGACGCCGCTGGCCTTTAGGCCTGACTTAACCTGGATGGCAGCGATGGGAGAGCGTTCCCTGATTGAGTTTCTAGCTGAAGCCCAGTTGTTTCAGGGGCTAGGGAAGGCTGAGCTGCTGCAGGTAGCTAAGCTGAGCAGCAGGGTGGAGTACCCTGCTGGCAGTCGGGTGTTCTCCGAGGGAGAGAAGGCGGAGAACCTCTGGCTGATCGAGAGGGGGCGGGTGGCCTTAAGAATGGAGATCAGTCTGGGCCGCACGGCAGCTCTAAAGCACGCCACAGTTGATGTCCTGAGTCGGGGGGAGACGCTAGGGTGGTCAGCATTGATCGAGCCTTACGTCTTCACCGCCTCGGCCTTTTGCCTGGAGCCTTGCCAGCTAGTTCACATAAGCGGGGGAGAACTTCGCAAGCTCATGAACTCCAACCCTCGCATAGGGTATGCGCTCCTGAAGCATGTCTCGGAAATGGTCTCGGGCAGGCTAGGGGATGTTCGACGTATCCTGGCCTGCTCCACTGGTGTGGTAGCTCATGATTTAATGACTCCGCTAAATGCGGTGGAGGGATATCTCATGGTGATCTTGCAGGGATTCGCTGGCGAGGTGAGCGACAAGCAGCGTCTGATGCTCAAGAGGTGCATTGTGCGCCTTAACGAGGTGGTTGCCCTGGTACGTAACATTCTGGATGCCTCCCGCATACATACTCAGGAATTGGAGGAGAGCTTCACCCAGGTTCACCTTCCCGATGTTTTGGCGGAGGCGATTAAGGAAGCCCAGGCTGCCCTGGAGAGGAAGTCGCTGGAGCTCCGAACGGAAGTAGGGGCTAATCTGTCCCTGATCAGGGGTGCCCCCGGTCAGCTGAAGCAGGTTTTCCTTAAACTGCTTGATAATTCCATTACCTTTACCCCGTCCGGCGGCCAAATCACGGTGAGGCTGAGAGAGGGCGATGATTGTGTCATTGCTGAGGTGACCGATACAGGGATGGGCATACCGGAAAACGAGCTTTCCCGAGTCTTCGACGAGTACTATCGGGGACGGAATGTGACCTCCCCAGGAGCGGGGTTGGGACTATCCATTGCCAAGCGAATAGTGGAGGTGCATAAGGGAAAGATATGGGCTGAGACCCCGGCCAACTCCGGGTCAGGCTGCAAGATAGTTTTTACCCTACCTAAGTAGTCAGGGGTTACCTCGCTTGATGAGGAGATGATTAAGACTTATAATGAGGGAGAATGGCGACTTTGAAGGAAATACTGGCCGGATCGCGATTGTTCCACGGGCTGGACGAGGGGGTTTTGGACCGGGTAGCCTCATTTAGCCAGGAGGAGGTTTATCAGCCGGGTGATTTGATCTTCAAGGAGGGGGATCCAGCGAGCAGGGCTTACATAGTGGTGAAGGGAAGAGTTGCGGTGGAGATGAAGATTCGACTAGGCGGCTCGAGTCCCAGGAAGCAGGGGACAGCTTATGTGGTCAGCGAGGGGGAGGTCCTGGGCTGGTCTGCTGCGCTTTGGCCCTATCCCTTCACCGTGTCGGCCAGATCGGTGACGCAGACCAAAGTTATCGCCATCGACGGCGCCTCCTTCCGGCAGTTCCTGGGGGAGAACCCTAAAATTGGCTTTGAGTTGCTGAGGAGGCTGATGCGGGTGGTCTGGTCCCGGTACGATCGCACTATCAAAGCCCTGACGAACATCCTTTCCATTGCCTCCCATGATCTGAAGGCGCCTCTGGCTGCTGTGGAGAGCTACAATCAGGTGATGCTCTCCGGCTTCGCTGGGGAAATCACCCCCAAGCAAAGGGAAATACTGGAGCGAAATAGCCAGCGAATCAAGGAGCTTCTGAATTTGATCGATAACATCCTCGATATCTCCCGCATTGAGGCCGTTCAGTTTGAAATGGAGCCCATCTCCCTGCGCGAGGTGGCACAGTTGGTGGCTGATACTCTGCGACCCCTGGCCGAGGAAAAGGGACTGATGATGGAGGTTAAGATACCAGATGATCTGCCCCAAATTCGTGGCTCCAAGATGCGCCTCCAACAGGTTTTCACCAACCTCCTGGGAAACGCCATCAAGTTCACCAGTCAGGGTACCATCTCCCTCAAGCTCAGCAGCGAGGATGGTTTCATCAAGGCCGAGGTGGCTGATACTGGGATTGGGATATCGAAGGAGGATTTACCCCGCATCTTCGACGACTTCTATCGTGGGGTGGATGATGAATTCAAGGGGGCTGGCCTGGGCCTGGCCATTTGCAAGAAGATCATCGAAGCCCATGGAGGCAAGATCTGGGTGGAGAGCCCCTGCCCCGAGACTGGCCGGGGAACCAAGTTTAGTTTTACCCTGCCCAAACTGGCTTGATGGGGCCGAGAAAAACGGGAGAAGTTTAATTTGGCGAAACGCAAAGTTCCTCTAGAAAGGAAGGAGCTATGAAGGCAGATTCCAATCTGGAAAGGGTCTTGGAAAGCGGGAATTTCGCGGTGACTGCTGAAGCTGGCCCCTCAAAGGGCTCAGTGGCGGGCGTCATCCAGCGCAAGGGCGAGATGCTCAAGTCCTGCTGTGATGCCATAAACGTGACCGATAATCAGTCAGCAGTGGTCCGGATGTCGAGCTGGGCAAGCTGCGTGCTCCTCAAACAGATGGGCCTTGACCCGGTGATGCAGATAACTGTTCGGGATCGGAACCGTTTGGCTATTCAGAGTGATATCCTGGGAGCAGTAGCCCTGGGCATCCGCAATATCCTCTGCCTTTCCGGGGACCACCAGCTGATTGGCAATCATCCGGAGGCTAAGGGCGTCTATGATCTGGATTCCATCCAGCTCGTTCAAATGCTCAAGCAGATGCGGGACGAGAAGAAATTTCAGTGTGGAGAAAACGTGGCTGGCGAGGTACCCCTGTTCATTGGAGCCGCAGCTAATCCTTTTGCTGAGCCATTTGAGTATCGCGTTAGGAGGCTGGCCAAGAAGGTGAAGGCAGGGGCCGACTTCATCCAGACCCAGGCGGTCTTCGATGTTCCCCGATTTGCCAAGTGGATGGAGATGGTCCACAATGAGGGACTGGATAAACAGGTTCACATTCTGGCCGGCGTGATACCCATCAAGTCGGTTGGTATGGCTCGCTACATGAGGGATTATGTCTCTGGAGTGATCATCCCTGATGAGATAATTACCCGGATGGAGAATGCCAGGGATGCCAAGGAGGAAGGCGTACAAATTTGCCTGGAGATAATCGAGCAGCTAAAGGAGATCGAGGGTGTTCATGGGATTCATATCATGGCCGTGGCTTGGGAAGATATCGTGCCCCGGCTTGTTGAGGAAGCAGGACTCCTGCCCCGACCAATATTGTAAAAAGGGGGAGCGATGGAGAAAAAGGCGAAAATTCTGCTCGTTGATGATGACCCTGACATCTTGATGGCGATGGGCATGGTGCTGGAGGCTCACGGATATAAGCTGGTTACTGCTCGGGATGGAATAGAGGCGCTGGAGAAGCTAAAAAGCGAGAAGCCGGATCTCATGATCCTAGATCTGCTGATGCCTCGAATGGACGGCTTCGAGGTCTGCAAACAGCTCAAGGACCCCCGCCGGGCCAAGTATGCCAATATACCCATCCTGATCCTGACCTCGGTGAGGGAGGATGCCAGCCGCCGTAGATATGAGCTGGAGACCGGCTTAGCCTTAGACGTTGATGATTATGTCGAGAAACCTATTGCTCCTCACACGCTGGTTGAGCGCGTGGAGAAGCTGTTGAGCAAGGTGGGCAAGATCTAGAGAAAGGGGCTCGATGGAAAAAAAAGCTAAGATACTTCTCGTGGATGATGATCCCGATTTCGTGGAGGCTACCCGGATGGTGCTGGAAAGCAAGCCCTACCAAGTGGTGGTGGCCTTTGATGGGGATGAAGGGCTGGCCAAGGCAAGGAAGGAAAAGCCAGACTTAATCCTGTTGGACATCATCATGCCTCGGATGGATGGCTTTAAGGTGTGCGAGAAGATCAAGAGTGATCCTGAGCTTTCCGGGATACCGATCATCATGATAACATCTTTCTCCGAGAGAGTAGGCGAGACCTCCCTGGCGATGAGTCAGGGGCTGGCTCTGGAGGCAGAGGACTTCGTTGACAAACCGGTAGCCCCAGCTGAACTCCTCATTCGGGTGGAAAGGCAGCTCCGGAAGAAGACTTCCTGAGAAGGCTCAAAGGGGTTTTGCCACGATCTGGCGGGGATGCCCCATCTTAGAGTAATCTTTCAATTGGGCCAGGCCTTTTAGCTTCTCCAATTCTCCCCTCGCCTTCAGTCGTTCGTATATCAAAACCCAAGCGCAGTCCCGGTTGGGATCAACCTCACACTTGCCATTGCGGTAGCCGCCGCAGGGGCCGTTAAGTAGTCCTTTGGCACATCGAGTGACCGGGCAGATTCCGCCAGTCTGATCTAGGATGCAGTCGCCACACCCCGAGCAGCGCTCACTGAAGAGACCTTCCTCGATGGGCATACCCATGAACAGGGTGTTAACCCCGG
>CAZYDA010000073.1:0-5167 GCA_964645275.1 uncultured Dehalococcoidia bacterium
TCAATATAGGCCTGGTTACCCCACCGGTGGGGCTGAACGTCTACATCACCGCCGGTGCGGTCCGGGATATACCGTTGGAGGTCATCTTCAGGGGGGTCATCCCGCTGTGGCTGGCCATGATAGCCTGTGCCGCCCTCCTGGTCGCCTTTCCACAAATTGCTACTTTCCTGCCCAGCTTCATGGGCAAATGAAGCGGGATCGAGGAGAATGAACGCGGAGATGTATTGGAACCCGGTGCTGGAAACCTTGCCCCGGGAGAAGCTGGCAGAGCTTCAGCTCCGGAAGTTCCGGCGGATATTTAGCTGGGCCTATGAGCACTCCAAATTCTACCGGGAGCTCTACAAGGAAGCTGGGATAGAGCCGGGAGATATCAAGACCTTCGAGGACATCCGTCGGGTGCCAAAGGTGGAGAAGGCCATGATGAGGTCCCTTCAGAGAAAGGATCCTTATCCCTATGGGGATATGCTCTGCGTGCCGCTGGAGGAGGTCACCGAGTATCATCAGACCAGTGGAACCACGGGGCAGCCAGTTTACCAGCCGGATACTTGGCAGGACTGGGAGTGGCTGGCAGAGTGTTGGGCCTACATTCTCTATGCCCACGGCTTCCGCAAGCATGACCGAGTTTTCATTCCCTTCGGCTATAACGTCTTCATCGCCTTCTGGGCTGGCCACTATGCCGCGGAAAAGATCGGTTGCGAGGTGGTGCCCGGAGGGGTGCTAAACACCGAGGCCCGGATATTGAAGATGCAGGAGGTACGGGCTACCGCTCTGATGGCTACTCCAACTTACCTGTTGCGTCTGGCCGAGGTGGCCCGGGACAAGTTGGGCATAGATCCCGCCCGCGACTTGAGCATCACCAAGATCGCCACCGGGGCGGAGCCCGGTGGCAGCATCCCCGCGACCAAGCGGAGGATCGAGGAGCTGTGGGGAGCAAAGTTATATGAGCATTGCGGGGCCACCGAGATAGGCTCTTGGAATTATGAGTGTCTGGCCCAGAGCGGGCTGCACGTTAACGAGGCCTTCTTCCTGGTCGAGATCGAGGATCTGGAGACCGGCGAGCTCATCACCGAGCCTGGGAAGATGGGCAAGATGGTCATCACTGCTTTTGACCGCCTGGCTCAGCCATGCATCCGGTTCGATTCCAAAGACGTCATCCAGTGGAGTCCAGAGGAAGGCTGCGAGTGCGGGCGCACCTTTCGGAAGATAGAAGGAGGCATCTTTGGCCGAGCTGATGACATCACCAAGGTGAAGGGCGTGCTGTTTGCTCCTACGTCGGTAGAGGAGGTGGTGAGGAGCATCCCAGAGCTGGGCAATGAGTATGAGATAATCGTGTCCCGAAAAGGCGAGGTTGACGACATCACCCTGCAGGTGGAACTGCTGCCGGAATCACAGGCCAGGCGTAAGGCTGTGGAGGAGGAACTGAACCGCCAATTAAGGGTGAAGACCAACCTGAGGTTTAACCTGGAATTCTGCAAGTATGGTACCTTGCCCCGGTATGAGGTGAAGTCTAAGCGATTTAAGGACTTGAGGGAGGACGCCAGATGAGCGAGGAATACCCGCTGGAGCGGATGGCTAAGCTGATCTCTGACATCCAGAAGGCCGCCTCAGAGCTGAGGGAGCTCTGCGGAGGCATACAGGCAGTGGAGAGAAATGCGGAGCGAATCCTGGCCAGCGTGAGGATGCTGGAGCTCAACATCAGTGATGCTCTGGATATCGCGGGGGGTGGGCGGTGAGGAACAAAGCCAGGGGCACGGCGAAGTACATCGTTGGCGAGGTGGAGAGGTTTGATCAGAAGAATGAGGCCTTCAAGCGAAGTCGGTGGGATCCGATATTCCGGGACTGGGCTAAGAGGCTTTGGGGATTTGTCTACCCCAAGGATAAAAATGGGCATACTCTGCTCGACATGGCCTTTAAGAATGCCGCCTGGCATATCGAGGCAGGCTTCGCCCATGGCAACATAATTCATAATACCGGCATGTATAGCTGGGACATGCCACTCATCGGGGTAAGCCGCGTGCCCCCGGGTCTGAAGCTGGAGGTAGATGACCCATCGAGGATGTCGAAGATCGTCAAGAAGGTGGCTAAGTACTTCGGGGCCTCGGGGGTGGGGATCTGTGAGGTAGATCAGCGATGGGTCTATTCCCACTCCTTCCACTTCGTTACTCGAGAGCATCAGGAGTTCGAGTTGCCCGAGGAGTGTAAGTACGCCATAGTCATGACCTTCGAGATGGACTATGACCTCTGCCGAACTTCCCCCACCTGGGTGGCTGAAGCCGCCGAGGGGAAAGGATATTCCATGATGGCAGTCACCGCCACCATGGTGGCTCAGTTCATCCGCGGCCTGGGCTATAAGGCCATACCCAGTGGCAACGATAGCGCCATAAACATCCCGCTGGCCATTGACGCCGGCCTGGGAGAGCTGGGCCGCAACGGCCTGCTCATCACCCCGGAATACGGCCCCCGGGTGAGGATAAGCAAGGTCTTCACTGACCTGCCGCTAACCCCCGATGAGCCAATCGAGTTCGGAGTGCTTGAGTTCTGCTCCAAGTGCGAGAAGTGCGCTCAGCATTGCCCCAGCGGTGCCATCATGTATGGGGAGCGGACTGACAAGCCGCACAACATCTGCAACGCCCGCGGAGAGCTGAAGTGGCCTATAGACGCGGAGAAATGCTTTGCCCTCTGGTCCAAGATCGAGGGCTCCTGCATGAACTGCATCCGGGTTTGTCCCTTCAATAAGCCCAAGGGCTGGCTTCACGACCTTGCCCGCTGGCTGGTCAAACACGCCCCCTGGCTGGATTCCCTCCTGGTCAGGCTGGATGACCTCTTCGGCTACGGCAAGCCCATAAAGGCGCGAAAGTACTGGGAGGAGGCCTGATGAGCGATCCCCAGTATTGGAACCCGATAATGGAGACCCTGCCCCGGGAGCAGTTGGAGAAGCTGCAACTGGCCAAGTTCAGGAGGATGGTCCAATGGGCCAAGGAGAGTTCCCCCTTTTATCGCCGGATATACGAACAGGCAGGCGTTGTTCCGGAGGACATAAAGACCCTGGCCGATGTGAGAAAGGTGCCGCTGGTCAGCAAGGAGGACTTGAGGACTGCACAGGAGGGGGAGCCCTACCTCTACGGGGAACTCCTGGGAGTCCCGCTCGCAGAGCTAACCGCATATCACCAGACTGCCGGGACCACCGGCAAGTCCCTTTATGTGACCGACACCTACGAAAGCTGGCAGTACATGGTCGAGGCCTTCTGCTACAACATCTACGCCATGGGCTTGAGGGACACCGACCGGGTATTCATCGCCTTCCCCTACAACGTCTTCATCGCCTTCTGGGTGGGACACTATGCCGCGGAAAAGATCGGTTGTGAGGTAGTTCCCAGCGGGACGATGAGCACTAAGGATCGGATTAGCAAGATGAAGGAAGTGCGCGCCACCGCCCTGATGTGCACTCCCACCTATGGACTGCGCTTGGCGGAGGTGGCTCAGGAGATGGGTCTGAAGCCAGCGAGGGACCTCCAGATACGGACTTTAATCTGTGCTGGCGAGGCCATGCCCGAGGCCACCAGGTTGAAACTGGAGGAGCTCTGGGGAGCTGATGTTTACGACCACATCGGGGCAGCTGAGGTTGGCCCCTGGGGCTACATGTGTAAGCAGAAGAGGGGACTTCATGTCCTTGAGTCCCTGTTTCTGGTTGAATTCCTCGATGTGGAAACGATGTCTCGCTCGGTGGGACCAGGGGAGGAGGGGATGGTGGTGATCAGTACCCTGTTCAAGAGATCCTTTCCCACCCTCAGGTACAATCTGAAAGACGTCGTCCGGGTGAGCGAGCGCCAGTGTCCCTGTGGTCGAACCTTCCGAATGATCGAAAGCATAAGGGGCCGGGCTGACAATCTGGTCAAGATCCGAGGGGTGCTATTCAGTCCGGTGAGCGTTGAGGAAGTGATACGGGATAACTTTCCCCAGGTGGCTGAATTTGAGACTGTCGTGGCTAGGGTGGGAACACAGGACACCCTCCTGGTTAGGGTGGAGCTAGACCCGGCGATCAGTCCAGACGAGGTGCTCGGCATTAAGAGTCGGCTGGTGGAGGCACTGAAGTTTAAGACCAACCTGACCTTCGATGTGGAGTTTGTCCCTCCGGGGAAGCTGCCTCGGTATGAGTTCAAGTCGGCCAGGTTCAAGGATCTGAGGAAGGAGTGAGGATGACAGGAGAATACGACCTTGAGCGGATGGCGCATGCCATAGAAAAAATCATCGCTGCCGCTAAGGAGTTGAAGGAGGCCTCGGCTGGGGTGCCAGCCTTGAAGAGGAATGCCGAGGCCATCCTGACCTTTGCCCATATAGCGGAGGATAGCTTACCACCTGGCACACAATTATCGAATTGATATAGTTTCCCTTGACATCTAAACTCTGACTAAGCTATAATGGCCCCAGCTAGCCGATAGGCGGTCACAAGGTCAGAGAGAGCAGCCAATGAAGCTGGGTTACAAAAAAGGAGGTCAGGAAATGAGCGACAACGTGGAGCAGCTTTATAAGGAACTGCTGTCAGTTTTCCCTGAAGAGCGAGTGAGTCGGGACGAGGCCATCCTCACCAGCTATGCCACAGACCTGTCCTCGCCTCCCGGGGTAGCCCCCCTCCCAGCCCTGGTTGTCCTTCCCCAGACGGTGGAGGAGGTGAGGCATCTGCTGGTGGCGGCTAACCGCTTTAAGGTTCCAGTGGTTCCAATGTCCCGAGGGGCCAACATAGCTGGCCTGGCCCTGCCCCACAAGGGCGAGGTGGTCGTTGATCTCCGGCTGATGAACAGGATTTTGGAGATCAACACCGATGCCGCCTATGCCGTCATCGAGCCCGGAGTCACCCACCATCAACTGAGCCTCGCGGCCCGGGAAAAGGGCTTCATAAACCACCTGCCGACGGCCACTGGCGGAGCCAGCGCGGTGGCCAATCCCCTCATGCGCCCCTCGGGGAATCTGTCCGCCAAATGGGACCCCGACCCGATACTCTCCCTGGAGGTGGTCACCCCCAGTGGTGATATCATTCGGACTGGCTCGGCCAGCTTCGGAACTGCTGGCTGGCGGGCCAGATACGGACCCTTCCCCGATCTCACGGGTCTATTTGCCTGTTCCTATGGGACCCTGGGAATCGTGACCAAGCTGGCAGTGAAGCTTTACG
>CAZYDA010000074.1:0-5156 GCA_964645275.1 uncultured Dehalococcoidia bacterium
ACATCTGCTGAACGCCTGCATGGCCAGCAAGACCAGCAATCGAAGGTAGGTAGTAAATAAGGGAACAAGCTACCAGCATGAGCACCAACCGGCTGAAATAGCTGCTGCTCCTCCAGCCAAGAAGTCCTCTCCAGTTCCTCCCTTTCCTCATTTCAACCTCCTGATTCAAGTTTGCCCCCGGCTCCACCAGTCCAGCCCCAACGCTGCAGCAGCTCCTTAGTTTGCCTTAGCTCCTCAAGTAACTCAGAGGTGGGGATGTCAGGTAATAGAGCAATAAGGCCCTTGGTAGGGGAGTCTTCATCTCCTCCGACTGACTCAAACAGATTGGCCAGAGAGCTCTCAGAGGCTTCGCCCTCTCCACCATTGCTCTCCTTAGCCGACTCCTGGCGTAGCTTGGTAGAGAGCTCCGCCTCCCGAGAGAGTTCGGCTTCTCCCGTGGGCTGCAGCGCCACCTCAGCCGGTGATTCCACATTTTCCACTTCAGGCGTATTCTCCTTCCCATCGCCACCTTCATCATCCAGCCTGATCTTCCCCTCAGTGGCTGGGTCGCTGAGATCCTCAGCCTGACTCTCACCAAGGGCCTTCCTACGCAATAACTTGCCTCTAAGGCCAAGCAGCCGAGTAACAACGTCTAAAGCCATCCGATCACCTCCTCCGGCAAAGGCATTGCCCTCTACCTGAAATAGCCCTCCCTATAGGCCTTGGAGAGCACCCGATAGACATCATAAAAGTTGGTCATGTTTTGTTCCTGGATTCGCTTAAGCACTTCAGCGCGTCTCCTTATCTCTTGGTATATCCTCTGTCTCTTCACGTGAGGGATTCCCCGTCGGGGAGCAATTTTTTCCTCCAAGATGTAAGAGTTCATATATCCTTTGAACTCAAAGGTATCGTTTAGTGGGTTCCAGACGAAGGCCTCCACAAAGGAGAAGGAATCGGAGACGGAGTCATAACTTACGATCTCATTTATGCTTATCACCCGCCGCGCTGTTTTCCCGCTGGGCAAGCGAACCATTTGAGTTATGACCACCACGTTTAGGTTGTCAACATATGACTTAGGAACGTTGATTGGGTTACCGGTGAGGCGCTGTAGTAGCTTGGAAACAGAGGCAGCATGAAAGGTGCTCATGCAGGCATGGCCAGTTTGCATGGCCTGGAAGGCTATGGCTCCCTCAATTCCTCGAATCTCCCCCACGATTATCACATTTGGCCGCTGTCTTAGCGCCGCCTTCAGGAGATCAAACATAGAAACTTCAGACGCCTCTGAGTTCTTAGCTGAGCCACGCGTGACCCCTCTGATCCAGTTGGGGTGAGGAACCTGTATCTCCGGGGTGTCCTCTATGCTAACTATCTTGGACTCTGGAGGAATAAAGGTGGCTAGAGCATTTAATAGCGTAGTTTTACCCGAGGCTGTCTCACCAGATATCCAGACGTTCATCCCTTCCTGAATGACCAGTGAGAGATAAGCTGCCATCTCATGATTAAGGGTACCTAGTTGGATGAGCTCGATGATGCTCATCGGGGTAGGGGAAAACTTCCGGATGGTGAAATTACTCCCCCGCTTGGAAACGTCAATGCCATAGACGATATTGATTCGAGAACCATCCGGCAACGTGGCATCAACGCAGGGATCACGGAAGGTCACTGGGTGCTTGATGCGCTCAGCAAGCTGAATCACGAACTTATCCAGCTCTTCATGACTATCAAAGCCGATGGTGGTTCGCAGGCCGCCAAAGATCTTATGCTCAACGAAGATGCTGCCCAAACCGGAACAGGAAATGTCCTCTATGTAATTGTCCCGTATCATAGGCTCTAACACCCCCAATCCCTTCAACTCGGCGCGCAATTGATAGAAAAGTCCTCGATACTGTAAGGGAGTGAGAACGAGCTTCCTTTTCGCCTTTATTCTTCGATTCCTGACCCGACCTGCACCGTCTTTAGGAATGTTTTGCTGACCGAATCTTTGGACCTTACCTCCACGCACCTCCACAAGTTGGTCAACCAAGTATAAAACGGTCTCCAGCCTTTCGTTTTCATCCTGCACGTCTTCTAGCTCCTCGACAAAATCAGCCAGATGCTCCTCAATTTCTTGAAGGAGACCATTTGTTTGTCCAAAGATGCTTGGCTCCACCGGGACGTAGAAACTTCGGATGTCCTCTGGGTTGCCTAAGATATGGATGAAAACTTCTTCGCTTACCGGGTAGATGAGATTGGGGTCCTTCACGTTCTTCATGCTTCGCTCAAGCCTGCTGTAGTACTCTGGCAGGACGCCCTTCTCCCGACGCAGCGCATGCAGGTACTGCAGAAGGTGAAGGTTGCTCCGGCATCTCTCCTGCAACGGAGGAGATAACCTCTTAAAGGTAGGGCATCGGGAAAGAGCGGCTCCACAGTCCCTTCCGCACTCCCGCTTGCATAGCTGAAACTTGAAAGGCAGGCCTGGCATTTCGCCCCCTATACCCTGGCTTTGGCTAACGGTATAATTCTCATGCCCACCCTAGGTTCTATCTCAAAGCTCACGATCTCTCCAGTGGGCCTCTCCGCTCCTCGCACCTTTAATACCTCCATTATCTTCACGAAGCGATCACCCACCTGCTCCAGACGCAGTCGAAGGTGGGCATCGCAGAGGGAACTGATTCGAGAAAGCACCTCAACATCGAAAGCGTGTGAATGGGTTACCAGCAGAACAGAACGTCCAGCGTTGCAGAGGTCTTTGCAGGCCCAAAAGAAGTCTATCAGAGGCACTGGATTACTATGAGTCACCAGGACGGTGAGGGAATCCACCACGATCACCTGGAAACGTTCTGGCAGTTCCATGAAATGCTCTACCAGACACTGGAAGGGCTTTCGGGTATTCTTTAAGCGTGCTCGCAAGGAAAGAGGGTAAACCCGTAGGCGGTCGGTCAGCAAATAGTCCAGAGCGGAAAGCGAGAGGGAGTTCATCTGTTCAATCAGACTTTTCACCGTGTTCTCCGTGGTGTAATAGGCTACACAAGTTTGTCCCAGGGTAAGTGCCCCATAAGTTAGGTGCTGACTCAACACGCTCTTTCCGGCATCAGGATGTCCCTCAATTAACCCCAGCGAACCCAGAGGTATGCCTCCGCCAAGTTTATTGTCCACTTCCCGCACCCCGGTCAGGATCACATCTTTCTGATTTTCATCTGTCATAGTTCCCCCCTCTCTACTGGCGCTTCACTTCGATTCCCTTTCATCCTCTGGCATTAGATTCAAGCTGAATTCTCTCTCGCCTTTCTCCCCGATCGGGAGAACTATCTTAAGCTTTAATGGCTGACTATGTTCTTCCAAAGCCTTTACCTCCTGGGCTTTCTCAAGCTCCTCCCGGCGCTGTCTCGGCGGATGCAGCGGAACACCTCCGCCGCTAAGGATGCCATGCAACTCTAGAAGAAGTCGGCTCCAGATATCCGCCGTACTCGGCTCAGTGGGGTACTGGGCCAATACTTCGGCCAGTTGAAGGATGATCTCCCTCACCTCTGAGGAGAGCTGGCCAGCAATGTTGTAGACATCTAGGAATGTCGGCAGCTGCTCACCTCCTATTTCCTTCCGTGCCGCCGAGACCCATCGGATAAGGTTCGCTAGCAGATTTACCTGTGGGACTGGAGGCAGTGCCCCTCCCGCTTCTCCCACCGCGTCATTCAGCAACCTCTTCAACAACTGCTCGGGAGCCTCCCCCTCTGGCGGCGCTAGCTCTAACTCGTCAGGAGAGGCCCTCTCAGGCGTTCTAGCAAGCTGCCCTTCCTCCCCGAGTCCAGCCACTGACTCAGGCCCGGAGGCTGGCTTCCCCTGTCCTGGCAATGGCCCCTGTGGCCCTGGCCCTGTTTTCTGGCGCACTGACTCTGGCACCGATGCTGCCGATGGCTTAACGGAGTCCTCCAGATCTTCTATCTCCGGGGGCTCAACTTTTCGGGGAGGCAGAGCCTGCAAATCCTGTAAGAAATCGCGCACATCAGCCAGCGTTTGCCTCACCTGGCTTCTCATCAGCCTGAGTTCGTCCTCCAGGTTCTTGAGTCTCTCCTCTACTTTCATGACCTTCACCTCCTTCCCTGAATTACCTGGAGGCTGACCTTCTCCTCCGCCAGATCGCGGAGCGGGCTGCTGCGCTCTAGGAGTATACTACGGATATCCAGAAGAATTGTCTGAAGTTCCTGTCGCACCTCCTTTAGCTCATTCTCCAATTTTGCTAGATGCTCTTCTACCATCTCCCCCTCCTTGACCTATTCAAATTTGTATTGACTTAAACAGCATGCCAGCAAGCCGAGGAAGCAGCACTAGGCTAGCCCCGGAGATGCCGGCAGTGATAGCCAAATTGTACAGGAGCTTCCATTTACTCCCTCCATCAGCTATCAGCGGCGCTAGAGCATTAGCCAGAGTGAAGATCACCACCAGGGGCACCACCAGCCGCTGCATTAGCTCCAGCCCAGAGAAGTTGAAGCTGGTGAAAGCACCGATTGAGGGCCCTCCGCTAACCTTAGGCATGGCCTGCTCTGCCTTGGACACCATGCTGCCAAAAATGGAGATAACTTCAGTGACGAAAACCAGAAGCATGGTAGTAGCAGCATGCATCGCGATGCACAGCCATTGGAAAGGGAAGGAGACTGTCTTTCGGCTTGCTCGAAGAAGTCCCAATTTGCTGGTGAAAACTGAAGCCTGATATCCTGCTTGCTCTGGTTCCCCACCCAGGGAGAGGGCATCATAGAACATCCCTACTCCCCGCCGGGCCAGTTCACTTCCAGTTTCCTCCACGAACCTCTGCCAGCAAAGGCTGGCCCTTATCCCGGAGAGGAGCCGGGTATGCAGACGCTTTACCTCTGGCCGTAAGAAGTTGAGAGAGTTGAGGTCCAACCTCCCCAGGGCCTCGCGCACCGTAGTACCTACAGCAGCACAAACACCACCCAGCGAGCGCAGAAAATCGCTTATCTCGACATCTCGCCGACTCAGCTTGCGGTCATCCGACACGCTTATCAGGCCTACTGGGAAGAGCAGCGCTGCTCCTGCCATTAGCAGCCACCCCACCCCGACCCCCCTGGCCCAAAGCGTCAGACAGAGGATTAACGTCGTTGGCAAAAGCACCCTTCCCAGACGATGTACTAGCTTCTGCTCCCTCGATCCGGGCCAGGGCAGCACTATAGCTTCCTTAGGCGTCA
>CAZYDA010000075.1:0-5015 GCA_964645275.1 uncultured Dehalococcoidia bacterium
CGGTATGGAGTACGCAGATGTCGGTGCAGACCCCACAGACGATGAGCTTCTCCGGGGAAAGTTGAGCTAGCTTTTCCTCCAGCTCTGTCTTGAAGAATCCGCTAAAGGTGGTTTTGGGGATAATTTCCCCAGGGAATTCGGAAAGCTCTGGGATGACCTCGGCTTCCTCCGTTCCTTCAATGCAATGGGGAGGAAATAGCTTGAACTCCGGGTCATCAGGGCGGTGCCGGTCGCAAATGAAAAATATCTTTGAGCCCCTGGCCAGCTCCTGCTCCAGCAAATTTCTGATGTTGGGAATGATCTGGCGACTCGCTGGGCCACAGTAAAGGGGGTGTCCCTCCTCACAGAAACCTCGGAGCATATCCACTACCAGAACCGCCGTGCTCATTTGGGATCACCTCCTCCTAATCATCTATTCCCGGGGCAGGGAAGTGGAGAGCCAATTCCTGAACTTCCTGACGCACCTGCTCCTCAACCCTTGGCTCATCCAGGTGAGAGAGCACCTGAACGATGAGCCTGGCCACCTTTCTCATCTCCTCAGGGCCAAATCCACGAGTGGTCACCGCCGGAGTTCCCAATCTTATCCCACTGGCAACCCTGGGAGAGCAGGGATCATAGGGGATGAGGTTCTTATTCACCACTATCCCTGCGCGACCAAGGGCTCTCTCGGCCATCTCACCGGTGATTCCGATGCCTCGAAGGTCAACCAAAATTCGATGGGTATCAGTTCCCCCAGTGACCAACTTCAGCCCCTGGTTCTGTAATTCCTGGGCTAGGATCTTGGCATTTTCCAGCACTCGCCGTTGATAGCTAACGAACTCTGACTGGCTGGCCTCCTGGAAGGCCACTGCCTTAGCCGCGATCACGTGCATCAGCGGTCCCCCCTGAAGGCCAGGGAAGATGGCCTGGTCTATCGCCTTAGCATATTCCCGGCGGCAGAGGATGAATCCTCCTCTTGGCCCACGCAGGGTCTTATGGGTGGTGGCCGTGACCACATCAGCATAGGGAACAGGACTGGGGTAAAGTTTGGCAGCTATCAGGCCGGCAGGATGAGCAATGTCAGCCATGAGCCTGGCTCCTACCAGATCGGCGATTTCACGAAGGCGTTGAAAGTCAAATTGGCGGGGGTAGGAACTTGATCCAACTACGATAAGCTTTGGCCGGTGTTTTATCGCCAGCTTCTCCACCTCCTCATAGACCAGCCAGCCAGTCTCCTCGTCCACTCCATAATGGACAACCCGATAGAACCTGCCCGAGAAGTTAACCTGGCTCCCATGGGTGAGGTGTCCTCCCTGCCTCAGGCTCATCCCCATCAGGAGGTCGCCCTCCTGAAGCAAGGTTAAGTAGGCCGCCATATTGGCGATGGAGCCGCTGTAGGGCTGAACGTTAACATGCTCAGCACCGAAGAGCTCCTTAGCCCGACGAACGGCGACCTCCTCCACCCGATCCATATTCTCACAACCGCCATAGTAGCGGTTTCCCGGGTAACCCTCAGCGTACTTATTGGTGAGGACCGAGCCCTGAGCTTCGAGCACGGCCCGGCTGACGTAGTTCTCGGAGGCAATGAGGTTAATGGTGGATCTCTGACGTTCCCTCTCAGCCTGGGTAATTTCGGCTATCTCGGGGTCAACTTTTCTGAGATTCATTCCCTCTCCCTGAAAGTTTCTTGAGCAACCCGGGCCAGTTTTCCAGAGCAGCCCTGGCCGCTTCCTTCTTGGCCTCTCGCTTGCTGTGCCCCTGACCTTGGCCCAGCAGGATATCCCCGGCCAAAACCTGGACGGTGAACTGGCGGCGAGGTTCCGCCCCATCTTCCCCCACCAGACGATAAGTTGGGGAGAGCTTCACCTCCGCCTGCACCAACTCCTGCAACTTCGAACGAGGATCCTCCAGTTCTCTCTCCCCGATGTGCTCCAACTCCTCCCTTAGCAAGTTTAGAACGAATTCCCTGGCAGTCTCAAATCCCTGGTCAACGAGGGCCGCGCCGATAAGGGCCTCTACCGCGGAAGCCAGAGTCCTCGGTTTGCTCCTTCCCTCACCCTTCTCCTCCCCCTTCCCCAGGTAGAGATAACGTCCCAGGTCAAGTTTTTTGGCCAGGCGAGCCAGGCTTTCCTGACAAACCAGAGCTGCCCTCAGCTTGGTTAACCTACCCTCGGAGAACTCCGGGAAGCGCTCAAAAAGCTCCCAGGCCACTACCAGGCTGAGCAGGGCATCGCCCAGGTATTCCAGCCGCTCGTTAGGGGCAGAGTCCGGGTTCTCATTGAGATAGGAACGATGAGTTAACGCCTGGCGTAGGTTTGTTATGTCCCGGAAGGTGAATCCCAGGGCCTGTTGTAAGGGATCAAGCTCGCTCAAGCTATCCGGTCCTTTCCTCTCCACAAGCCTTCGAGGTCTCGCAGCTTCTCCTGATGACGGGCCGAGATTAGCAAGGAATCATTCCTAGCCCTTGACAACACCGACAGGGCCAGCCTTAAACACCTTGCGGGAAATGCCCGCTCCATCGGCGATATGTACCACCTCCGTAACGTCCTTATAAGCTTCCGAGGCCTCCTCTACCAGGGAGGATTTCCCAGCCACCTTAAAGGCGATTCCCTTGGCAGTGAGCTCATCAGCCACATCCTGAGCCCGAAGTTCCCGCTTAGCCGCGGAGCGACTTCTCACCCTCCCCGCACCATGGCAAGTAGATCCAAAGGTCTCCCTCATGGCCACCTCGGTGCCCACAGCCACATAGGAACAGCGCCCCATATCTCCGGGGATGAGCACCGGCTGCCCCACCTGACGATACCTCTCCGGAACGTCTGGATGCCCGGCTGGGAAAGCCCGGGTAGCTCCCTTTCGGTGGACACAGACGGTGAACTCCCTGCCATTAACCCTGTGTTTTTCCAGTTTGGCGATGTTGTGTGCCACGTCATAGACCAGCCTCAGGCCTAGCTCTTTCGGGCTCCGACTAAAGATTGAGGAGAGGGTTTCTCGAACCCAGTGAGTGATACACTGGCGATTGGCCCAGGCGTAATTGGCTGCGCAGGCCATGGCAGCCAGGTAGGCCTGCCCCTCGGGCGATTTCACCGGTGCACAGGCGAGCTGCCGATCCGGTAGCTTTATCCCATATTTTCTCACCGCCTCGCCCATGACCCGCAGGTAATCATCGCACACCTGATATCCAAACCCTCGAGAGCCAGTGTGAATTAACACCAAGATCTGGCCCACCTTCTCCACTCCGAAGGCCCGGGCAACCTCAGGCTCATAGATCTCCTGCACCACCTGAATCTCGAGGAAGTGATTCCCCGAGCCCAGGGTTCCCAGCTGTGGAATCCCTCTCTTCTTGGCCTTCTGGCTCACCTTATCCGGATCGGCCAACTTGAGGCATCCGTTCTCCTCCGTCAGGTCCAGATCCTCCTCCCAACCGAAGCCCTTCTCCACCGCCCACCGAGCGCCCTTCACCAACACCTCGTCTATTTCCCTCTCCTTTAATCTAATTCGGCCCTCTGAGCCCACCCCAGAGGGGACGTTCTCAAACAACTCGTTCAGTATCTGCCGGATCCTTGACCTTACTTCTTCCTCCTTGAGGTTGGTGAGCAGGAGACGAACTCCACAGTTGATGTCGAACCCCACCCCGCCCGGTGAGATAACCCCATCCTCCACGCGGGTGGCAGCCACCCCACCGATAGGGAAGCCGTAACCCCAGTGAATATCAGGCATGGCCAGAGACCTCCCGACGATGCCTGGCAGGAAGGCTACGTTGGCCACCTGCTCTGGGGCCTGCTCCTCCCCAATGAGATCCAGCATGTGTTCATCCGCATAGATAAGTCCGGGAACTCGCATCCCGGGCTTATAGCTTTTATCCAGCTCCCAGCGATAATCATCCAGCTTTCTCAGCGCCTTTCTCCAGTCCGCCATTCGCAACCACCCCCTGGCACTCTAGACATCAAAGATTATATAAGCTCGAAGTCCGTTCCCCTGCTCCAGCCTGAGCATATGGTAAGTCGCCGCCTTCACCGCTGTCTTTAACTTGTGTCTGCCCAGGTCAACCTTCTCCCCGAAGGCTCGAGCCTCAAGCCAGTTTTGATCCAGCCTCGATATCTCAAATCGCTTAAAGAGCAAACTCTCGGCATCGAAGAAATAAAGCAGCTCGTTAAGCCAGGTGACCAGCAACTCCTCCTGATCCGGCGCCTCCGTTTCGATCCTCCGCTCGAGTCTCTCCTCCACTTGATCAAGGTCGGCAATAAGGCTGAACATGCCATAAGCTGCGTTGACAAAAACCTCCTCTATAGTGCTTCCATAGGCTATCAGCCCTACATCAGCCGTATGGTCAACGACTTCAAATCGAGCCATGCTGAAAGAGCTAACTAGATTATAACAGAACCTTCCGTCAGTGGTAAGCTAAGCAGACCCCGGGTGAATGGCCAGAGCAGGGAATCAGTCGGCCTTCTCCAGCTCGAAGGCCTGGTGAAGCGCCTGAACAGCTTTCTGAAGGTTGGCTTCGTCGATGATGCAGGTGATCCGGATCTCCGAGGTGGTGATGAGTTCTATGTTTATGCCTTGCTCGGAAAGGGCGCGGAACATGCGAGCGGCATACCCCGGGGTGCTCTGCATACCTGCACCAATAATGCTCACCTTGGCCAGGCTGGAGGAGGTTTCAAGGCCTTCGGCCCCGATGGATTTCGTGACAGGCTTAAGTAACTCCACTGCCCTGTCCAGCTCCTTCCGGCTCACCGTGAAGGTTAGATCAGTTATTCCCTGGGTACTCACGTTCTGGACAATGGTGTCCACGCTGAGATTTGCCCGGGCCAGTGGCTCGAAAATGGCGCTGGCAATCCCGGGCTTGTCAGGAACGCCGACAACCGTTACCTTGGCTACATCCCGGTCAAAAGCAATGCCACGAACTTTATTTCTTACTTCCACGGAAGCACCTCCATGAATAAGCGTCCCCGGGGCCTCAGTAAAAGAGGAAGCCACCAGGATGGGAACATTATATACCCAGCCAAGCTCGACCGCTCGGGGATGCATTACCTTCGCTC
>CAZYDA010000076.1:0-5006 GCA_964645275.1 uncultured Dehalococcoidia bacterium
TAGCCCCTTATCCTCCGTTTGATGGTTTCATTCTCGCCTATCCCAAGCTGCTGGAGCCACCTGGTGAGTGCTGGTCAGACTACCGGATCATAAATCAGCTCGCCCAGAGGCTCGGGTTGGGACAGTACTTTTGGGAAAATGAAGAGGAGGCACTGGATTTTATCCTGCGGCCAAGTGGACTTAGTTTCGAGGATTTTAAGGAAAAGCGGATCCTCCAGGTGAGAGCTGAGTCTAAGGAATATGAGCGCCGGGGGTTCCAAACAGCTTCAGGAAAGGTGGAAATATACTCCGAGTCCCTCGAGCAGCTAGGCTACAGTCCCTTACCCCAATATACAGAGCCTCCCGAGAGTTTCCCTGAGGAGTATCCGCTCCTGCTCACCAATGCCAAGCCACTGATCTACTATCACTCCACTGGCAGGAACCTGGAGAGCCTGAGGAAAATTCGGCCCGAGCCAGTGGTGGAGCTCAATCCCACCACAGCATTCCGGTTGAGCCTACAGGAGGGAGATCAGGTCTACATCGAGACCAGAAAGGGCCGTATAAAGCAGAAGCTCGTCCTGAATCCCTCGCTGGATCCCCGGGTGGTCTTTGCGTCTTACGGCTGGTGGTTCCCTGAAAAGGGACAAGCTGAGTTCTACGGCTGGAGGGAATCAAATCTTAATGCCCTCACTGCAAGCGAGCCACCCTACGAACCAGCCGTTGGCTCCCTCTCCCTCAGGGGAATACCCTGCCGAGTATTTAAAACTTGAAGTCAAGGAGGTGGACATGCAGATCAAGCTCACTACCCTGAGTGAGAACACAGTGGGCAGCACGGCGAGGGGACTCCTCGCTGAGTGGGGCCTGAGCATCCTGATTGAGGTAGATGGTGAGTTTATCCTCATGGACACGGGAGGCGGGGCGGTCGCCGCCAACAATGCCGAGGCCTTAAACCTGGACTTGAGAAAGGTGAGCCGGATAGTCCTCAGTCATGGTCACTATGATCACACTGGAGGTCTAAGAGACATCTTAACTAAGACCCGGGGGGCTGAGGTCATCGCTCACCCCGATGTCTGGGCTCCCAAATATGCCCAGCCTGAGGATGAGCCGGAGCGCTACATCGGCATTCCCTTTGTGCGAGAGGAACTCGAAAGTCTGGGGGCTTCCTTTACCCTCTCCCGTGAGCCGGTCTGGCTTACTGACCAAATAGTGACTACCGGCGAGATACCAATGAAGACCGAGTTTGAGTCCATTGACCCCCAGCTTTACGTGAGGAAGGGAGACGTTCTACAGCCAGATGAGTTGCCCGACGACCGAGCCCTGATCATCAAGACTGAGCAAGGGCTGGTGGTCGTGCTGGGCTGTGCTCATCGAGGAGCTATAAACACTCTCAAGCATGCCCAGGAGCTAACCGGAGAGGAGCGCATTTACGCCGTGATTGGCGGAATGCATCTCATGGTGGCCACTGAGGAGAGGGTTCTGCTCACCGCCACTGCCCTACAGGAACTAGGAGTGAAGCGTGTGGCAGCCTCCCATTGCACTGGCTTGCCCGCAGCTTCCCTTCTGGCCCAGCAGCTCGGGGAATCTTTTACCTTCAACAGTGTGGGCACACAACTTACCTTGCCTTAACCAGGGAGCCCAGGTGGAGAGGCTTCGTCAGCTGCTCCTGATTCTCCTACCCCTGGCCATAATCGCTGGCGGAGGGTTTCTCATCCTCCGCCAGCTCAGTCCCGGCCAGACCCTGGAGATCACCCTGGCCTCTCCTTCCCCAAAGATCGTCGTTCAGATAAGTGGCGCGGTTGTTAAGCCCGGAGTCTATGAACTACCTCAGGGCTCGAGGATAAGTGACCTGCTGAAAGCTTCCGGGGGCTTTACGCCTCAGGCTGAGGAGCGAATCATAAACCAGGCTCAGCAGCTGAGGGATGGCGATCACGTCCATGTTTATCGAAGGGGAGAAGTTCCCCAGAAGGTGAATCTCAACACTGCCCCTGACTGGCTCCTAGAGGCCCTGCCGAAAATAGGCCCTAAAACAGCCCAGAAGATCATCGAATCGCGGCAAACGGAAGGACCGTTCCGGACCCCCAAGGAACTTGTCGACCGAAAGCTCGTCCCCAAGCGGGTCTTTGAGTTCATAGAGGAACTTATCACCGCTCCCTGAGGTCCTCCAAGAGCCGTTGATTCTTGGGAACCTGATTTGGGTATGCCTCAATGAGACTGGTTTATCTAAGCCTGGCCTGGCTACTTGGGGTCTATCTAGCCTCTCCTCTGCCACTTCTCTGGGGCCTTCTGGCAGGAGGAGGAAGCCTTCTGCTCGTCGGGGCTCTCTTCCCCCGGCGCCGGGTTCTTCTCCTGGGGTTGTTCTGTCTCCTGGTCTTCAGCGGTGGCTTGCTTAGAGCCTCCTTCCAACCTGGCCCCGGGCAACTTGCTTCGTACAATGGGCAAGTCGTGAGACTGACCGGGGTGGTAGACTCTGAGCCCGACGTTCGCACTCACTCTACCCTTTTCAGGCTTAAAGCTTGGAAACTTTGGGGTGAATCCGGGCAAAAGGAGATCTCGGGTGCCTGTCTTATCTTTGCACCCAAATTTCCCTCTGACCCCGGACTCTCACAGGGAAGGAACTTTCCCTTCTACCGCTATGGAGACCTTCTGCGAGTGGACGGAAGGCTGGCTGCTCCTCCGAAGCTGGAAGAGTTCGACTACCAGGAGTACCTTGCTCGGCAGGGTATTTATTCCCTCTATTACCCTAGGGATCTCGAGCTCATTGCCGAGGGTGAAGGCTCCAGAATCCTACAACTCACCTTTAGTCTGAAGGAAAGGCTCTCGCGAGCCCTGGCGTTTGCGGTGGCCGAGCCCTCTTCCTCCCTGTCCCAAGCCGTAGTACTTGGGAAACGAAGTGAACTTCCCCAGGAGATACGCGAGGACTTCCGCAGGTCCGGGATAGCTCATATACTGGCCATCTCTGGACTTCACATCAGCATTGTAGCAGGGATGTCGCTGAGCCTGGGTGCCTGGCTCTTTGGGAGACACCGCCCCTATTATCTCCTGCTGGCCCTGCTAGCAGTATGGTTTTATGCCCTGCTTACTGGCTGGCACCCCTCTGCCCTCCGAGCAGCTATTATGGGAAGCCTTTGGGCGGTGGGAAGCTGGTTGGGGAGGCAGAGGAACTCATTTGTAGCTCTTCTCCTGGCCGCCGGGATAATGGTGGGGGTGAAGCCCTCAATCCTAGGGGACGTCTCCTTCCAGCTCAGCTTTGCTGCCATGGCCGGCCTGATCTTCCTCAGCCCGCTTTTCTCCTCCTGGGTCTATAGAGCTCTGGGCGAGGAAAAGATTGGCAGAGGTCAGCGGTTTGTCGTTGAGAGCCTTTCCTTCAGCCTGGGAGCCGCCCTCGCTACGCTCCCGCTGCTAGCCTTTTACTTTCACCGGATATCACTAATGACTCTCCCAGCTACCTTCCTCGCCCTACCCGCCGTACCAGGTCTTATTGCCACCGCTGCCCTCACCGGCGGCCTAGGCTTGCTCAATCCCACGCTGGCCCAGATCCCTGGCTGGCTCTGCTGGCTGTTTGGTGCCTACATCATCAAGGTTGCTGAAGCCTTCTCTTCCCTCCCCTTTGCTGCCACCTCCGTCCAAGTCGGAGTCCCAGTCGTCATCGGATATTACTCTGTCCTCGCCCTGGCACTTAGCTTGACCCGAAACTGGAAGCGCGTCAGAGCAAAAATTCCCAACTTTAGGTCATCCCTTAAAGTTCTCCCCCGGGCCTCAAGACTACTTTCTTCGAAATACATCCTCCTTTTCCTACTACTGCTTGCCCTGCTCCTCTGGTCAGCTATTCTGGCTCTTCCTGATGGCCGACTCCATGTCTTCTTTCTCGACGTCGGTCAAGGAGATGCCATCCTTATCCAGACCCCGAACAGGCATCAAATCCTTATTGATGGGGGACCGGACGCCAAGGTGCTCCTCTCCCGGCTGGGCCAGAGGCTTCCCTTCTGGGACCACAGCCTGGATCTGGTAGCCCTCACGCATCCCGAGGAAGACCACCTGACGGGCTTGCTGGAAGTTCTGCAGCGTTACCAGACGGAGAAGGTTCTAGAGAGCGGCTTCCCCTCCGACTCTCCAGCTTACCAGGAATGGCTGAGGCTCATCAAGCAGAAGGACACCGAGCATCTAATTGCCCAGCCAGGGGAACGAATAACCATAGGGAAGGTAAGTCTTAAAGTGTTAGGTCCCCCAAAGCCCCTGCTTCGTGGAACCTCTTCCGACTCCAACAATAACTCGCTGGTGATTCGCCTCGTGTACGGAAAGGTAAGCTTCCTCCTGGTTGGCGACCTGATGCGAGAGGGGGAGAAAGTCCTGCTAAGACAAGGGTATGGACTCAGCAGTACAGTGCTCAAGGTAGGGCATCACGGTGCCGCCAATTCAAGCTCTCCCGAATTCTTGGAGGCCGTCTCCCCCCAGGCAGCCGTCATCTCCGTGGGGATCAGCAATCCCTTTGGGCACCCCAGCTCGGAGGTGCTGGCTAGGCTGAGGGAAAAGGTGGGGGAGAATCTTTTCCTTACCTCAGCGGGCGGAACCATCGAGTTCATCACCGATGGCCAGAGGCTCTGGGTGAAGAAGGAAAGAAGATAATTTTCATCTATGTCGGTGTTTCGGAGCCAGCCTCTGGAACCTCTTGGCCTCGATTTCCTGCATCACCTCTTCCACGAACTGCTCTAGCCGGGTGATCTCACAGCCCCTCTTCGCAGCGATCTGCTGGGCTTCCTGAATGGCCAGCTCATAATTGCGCTTATATCTCTTGTTCAGTGAACTCCACTTTATGTCCCTTAAAGCCTGGCTTAACTCCTCATCAAAGGGTAACTTGCCCTTGAGCATCAGTACAGCGATGGAGGGATAGCCCAAATATCCCTGCCACTTACTGCCATTGTCGTCCGAGCTTATCCGGTTGGTCTCCAGGTCAAAGGTAACCCGATATCTTCTATCCCCTTCGCTGCTGGTCACCAGCGCCTGATCAGGCCCGACGAACTCGACGTGGC
>CAZYDA010000077.1:0-4895 GCA_964645275.1 uncultured Dehalococcoidia bacterium
AACCTGGCGGCCCTCACCTCCTTCGTTCGTTTCAGCCTAGACACTGACTTCTTGGGCTTCTTCTCCAGGGGCAACCCGCGGGCAGAGGAATTCCAGCAAATCAATGAGAAATATCAAAGTGGGGAGACGATCTCGCTCCTCGTTGAGCAGGATGGCTCACTGCTCAAGAAGGAGAACCTGGTGGCGGTTCTCAATTTTCAGGAAAAGATAAGCCGCCTCGATGGCATAGCTGGGGTGCAAAGCTTCCTGCCGCCGGAAGTCCTTACGCCGAGAGGGCTCATATCGGTAGGCCAGCATTTCCTGGAGCAAAACTATGTCCTCCTACGCGACTTCCTGGAGAATAGGTATTTTCTGAGGGATCAGTTCCTTTCGGCTGATGGCAGAAAGGGCCTGCTCTTGGTCAGTCTGAAGCCCGATGCCCCGGCTGGAGAGGTGCTAGGAGGGCTGAAGGAAGTGATCAAGGATGAGGACCGGCTCACCCTTTCCCTGGCGGGCAACGAGGTCATTAAGGACACCCTGCGGCATTATTTGATGAGGGTATTGCTCATCATTCCACCGTGCGCCATCGTTCTCGTGCTTCTGGTGTTCTTCCTGATGCTACGAAGCCGCCGGTTCACCGCCCTGGCGATGCTTCCCGCAGCCTTTGCTGCCCTATGGACCTTCGGCACCATCTTCTGGAGCGGTCAGCGTCTAAACCTGGTGACGGTCATCAGCCCTCTGTTCGTCATCGTGATTGGCTCAGCCTATGGGCTGCATTATGTAAGTCACTTTTCGGAGAACCTCAGGCAATGCCCGGAGCGACGGGAGTTCACCATGGAGACCCTGAGGATGGTTGGCCCCCCGATACTTCTGGCCACCGTCACCACCATGGCCGGTTTTGCTTCCTTGACCTGGTCAAAAGTCCTGCCGATGCGGGAGATGGGATTGTTCGTCACCCTGGGCATTGGCTACGCTGGGTTTCTGGCGCTCTTTTTCCTGCCTGCCCTGCTCTCCAGGATGAGGTTGCCCTCGAAAGTGCCCCAGCCCAGGGAGAGCCTGGTTCGACTTATTCAGGCAGCCTCCCGGCGCCGGGCCCTGGTCATCGGGAGCTTCTTGGTGATCGTCGGGGTTTCTGCCTTTTACCTACCTCGGCTCGAAGTGGTATCCAACCAGCTCATGTTCTTCAAGGAGGGTTCGGAGATACGGCAGACCTTTGCGAGGGTTGAAGAGCATTTTGGAGGAGCCTTCCCACTGACGGGGGAGATCATCTCCGAGAAGGGGCTGGCTGATCTGAGCGATTACCAGTTTGCTAGTCAGGTACTGGCAACCGAGCGGGAGCTGGAGCGCCTGCCCGGGATAAAAAGCGCCTTTTCAATTTTCGATCTGGTTCAGGGCATCAATCAAATGCTCACCGGTCAGCAGACCTATCCCCAGGACCCGGCTCTCATCCAGGGATTGCTAATGCAGCTGGACGGCGAGGCCCTGAAAACATGGGCCTCCTCCGATGGCTTCAGGATGATGATTCGAACTCAGGAATTAAGCTCAGGCGATCTGGATAAACTGAAGGCCTTCGTTGCCGAACATCAAGAGATCATCCGGATGATCACCGGCATGCCGGTGTTATTCGACGAGATGAACAAACTGGTGGTTCGGAGCCAGATTCAAAGTCTGGGCCTGGCCTTGCTCTTGATCTTCCTGATGCTTTGGCTGACCTTGAAGAGGCTGAGCACGGCCCTTTTAGGACTCCTGCCCATTGCGATCACCATCGTTGCTATTCTGGGCCTGCTCTCCGTAACTGGCTTCAACCTCAACATCATGACGGCCAACCTCTCCGCCATCGCCATAGGGGTGGGGGTGGACTACTCCATACATTTGCTCCTGGCCCTCAACCACTTCCGAAAGCTTGGACTTGATAAGAGGGAAGCCTGCGAATCAGCCCTGGCGAGCATTTCCCAACCAGTATTGGCCAATGCCTTTGGCCTGGCCATTGGCTTTTCTGCCCTTTTCTTCTCCCCGCTGAGGGTTCACTTTCAGGTGGCGTCGGTCATGTGGGTGGCGATGGTGGTCTCCTCCATGGCAGCCCTACTTTTGATTCCTGCTTTGCATCTGGGTGGGGCTGCTGGCCGGACCAGCACAGGCAACTAACAGCAGGCTGAGGATGAGAATAAACCTTGAAAACCGCATTATCTTTGCCACCTCTAAACCATTTCAGCGCATGGCCGCTTAAACTCATTATGTGGATTTAAGACGCTGAACTCAAAGGCTAGGACAGGCCTTTGACAAACCCTGGCCTGGATTTGTAGACTGAGCCAGCGAAGGAGGGAGATGAGGGTCGCCCGAAACGTCACCGAGCTTGTCGGAAATACCCCTTTGGTGAGGCTGAACAGGGTTTCCCGAGGACTGCGGGCGGAGGTGGTGGCGAAACTTGAGTTCTTCAATCCCTGTGCCAGCATCAAGGATCGCATTGGGGTGGCCATGCTCGAGGTGGCGGAGAGGGAGGGTCTGGTAAGACCCGACACGGTCGTCGTTGAACCGACTAGTGGCAACACCGGTATTGGCCTGGCCTTCGTCTGCGCCGCCCGGGGTTACCGCCTCCTGATAGTTATGCCGGAGAACATGTCGCTGGAGCGGCGCAAGATTTTGCGAGCCCTGGGGGCAGAGCTGGTGCTGACCCCGGCAGAGGAGGGGATGGCTGGGGCAGTAAAGCGTGCCGAGGAACTGGTGGCCGAAAATCCCGACTATTTCATGCTCCAGCAATTCAAAAATCCGGCCAATCCGGAGGTTCATCGGCGAACCACTGCGGAGGAAATCTGGCAGGATACGGAGGGGAGGGTGGATATCGTGGTGGCCGGGGTGGGGACTGGGGGGACCATCACCGGCGTGGCCGAAGCCCTCAAGCCCCGGAAGCCAGGTCTTAAGTGCGTGGCGGTGGAGCCGGCCGCCTCGGCGGTTCTCTCCGGCGGAAGGCCGGGCCCACATGGAATTCAGGGAATTGGGGCCGGCTTCATACCTGAGGTGTTGAAGCTGGAATTACTGGACGAGGTGGTTCGAGTGGGAGATGAGGAGGCGGTACAGATGGCCCGGAGGTTAGCCCGGGAAGAGGGGATAATAGCGGGGATATCCTCTGGCGCCGCTGCCTGGGCAGCCCTGGAGCTTGCCAAGAGACCGGAAAACCAGGGCCAGCTTATCGTGGTGATCTTCCCCGACAGCGCTGAGCGCTATCTCTCCACTCAACTTTTTGGAGATTAGGAGAGGAATCCGGGCCAGAAGAACTGGAAGGAACCCCAGCCCAAGTAGGCTTCGGCCAGGGAGCGGATGAGCCGCCCGGCCCAGCAGGCCAGGAGGAACTTCCATAGCGGAAACCTGAGGGCCCCGGCAGCTATCCCGGCGAGGTCGAAAAGCAGCAGCGGCACCAGGGCGAAGACGAAGACGGTCGGCACGCCATAGCGCCTCATCCATCTCTCCGCTTGTTGGTACCTCTCCTGATATTCTCCGGCAATGACCTTGCGGCCCCAGTAGCCAGCCAGATAACCGGTGAGCTCTCCCAGGGTGCCCCCAATGCTGGCCACCAGCCCCACCCAGAACGGATTTAAGACCCCTCCAGCGGCAATGAGGATGGCCTCCCCCGGGATGGGGAAGATGATGGTAGCGCTGCAGATCACCGTCAGAAGGAATATGCCCAGATAACCATAGAGGAGGAACTCCTCCAGATTGAAGTAGAGCCGGAATAGCAGTACCAGGGCCACGCTCAGGCCTAGAACGCCCAGGAAGAAGGCTATCTGGAAGGACTTTCGATGAAGGAACTTATCTTCCAGCGAGTGCAACCTGGAAGAGGAGAAAAGAAACAACGCACCTTTTCTTGAAGAGAATCTCACGATTCTACTTTACGGCAAAGGATTCCTTTAAGGCAAGCTTCCGAGGAGCATTCGGGCAAGCTTGGCCCATTCCTCCAGGGTGAGGGTCTCGGCACGCCGGTGCTGCTCAATCCCGGCTGCCTTAAGCCACCGGGTGATTTCAGGTGGGGGGAGGCCAAGCCCTCCCGAGAGGGCGTTGCGCAGTTGCTTCCTTGGGGCGCTAAACCCAGCCCGCACTATCTCGAAAAGTCTCTCCCGGTCAACATCCACGGCCGGTTTATCCCGAACCTCGAGCCGCAGAATGGCCGAATCCACCTTCGGCGGGGGATAAAAGCTCCTGGCTGGCACCCGACCAACGATGCGTGGCCAAGCATAGAGCTGTATTGCTAGGCTGAGAAGGCCCAAGTTCCCGGGAGAGGCCACGATCTTCTCGGCCACCTCCTTCTGGAGCATGACCACCATAAGTTTAGGCTGAGGTCTGGCTTCCAGAAAATGCCGCAGGATTGGCGCGGCCACATAATAGGGGAGGTTGGCCACCACCTTATAGCTCTGGTGCTGGAGCTTAAGCTGACCTAGGTCGAGTTCTAGGATATCGGCGCAGATAACGCTGATGTTGGGGAAGTTGGCCAGGTTCTGCTGCAGGGCCGAGGCAAGCTGGGGGTCTAGTTCCACAGCTAAAACCTCGCCCGAAGCTCGGGCCAGCTCGCGGGTCAGCGCTCCCAGTCCTGGACCCACTTCCACCACCACATCCTCAGGGCAAAGTTCGGCGGCCGCAACGATCTGGCTCAGGGCCCGGCGATCTATCAGGAAGTGCTGCCCCAATCCCTTTCGGGCCCGAATTCCGAGCTTCCGCAGTGTTCCCTTCGTCTCCAGAAGCAGGGAGGACTTCATCACCCTTGGCTCAGGTCAGATTTATCAGCCCAACTGCTGGACCCCAGGGTTTAAAAAAGGGGGTCGTGCACCCATCTTCGACCCACCCCTGGCCTTCTCCCCGGAAGATGGCTCCGGCCAGGAACCCCTGCGGCACCCAGAGTCGGCTACTTACCGCTGCTTCCTTCCGGA
>CAZYDA010000078.1:0-4873 GCA_964645275.1 uncultured Dehalococcoidia bacterium
GGCTGACGTGCTGCAAAATGAGCAGCTGGCCGCTCGGGCCTACTGGGTGAGGTTGCAATGTGTGGATGAGGGAAAGCCGCTTTCTTTTCCCGGCTACTTCATCCGGTCAAATGAGACCGAAAACCGGGTCCGCCAGGGTGCTCCAAGGGTAGGCGAGGCCAATGAGGAAATCCTTGGCAGTGAGCTTGGACTGAGTCCCGAGGAACTGGAGGAGCTCAGGAGGGAAGGAGTCATATGAGTGGAAGAGAGGCACTGGCTGGCGTGAAGGTGCTCGATTTTGGCTGGGCTCTGGTTGGTAGCCTCACGACCAAACATCTGGCCGACCACGGGGCTGAGGTGGTCAAGATCGAGTCCACCAGGAGGCTGGACCTTTCCCGGTTGAACCGTATGGTTTCCCGATCCTCGGCCACCAATCCGGACGATAAGCCCTGGTTTACCCATTTGAACACCTCCAAATATAGCATGCTTCTCAACTTGAAGCATCCCCGGGCCAGAGAGGTGGTGGAACGGCTGGTGAGATGGGCCGACGTGGTCAATGAAAACTTTACCCCGGGCACTCTGGCCCGACTGGGCTATGGTTATGACTACCTGAGGTCGATTAAGCCCGAGATTATCATGGCCAGTGGCAGTGCCTATGGCCAGACGGGTCCCTGGGCCAGGCAGTGGGGTGTTGATGGAACTGGGGCCGCTCTTTCAGGGTACTTGGACCTTACCGGCTGGCCTGACCGCGGGCCGGTAGGTCCCAATGTTCCCTATGGAGATGTGGTGCTCCCCTATTTCCTCGCTATGGCTATAGTGGCCGCACTTGACTACCGGCGTCGCACGGGAAAAGGACAGTATATTGATGTCAGCATGCTCGAGGTGTGCGTCCACCAGATAACGCCAGCCCTCCTTGATTTGCAGGTAAATGGGCGGCTGCAGCGGCGGTGCGGTAACCGGGTGCCCCATGCGGCTCCCCATGGTGTCTTCCCCTGCCAGGGAGAAGACCGATGGTGTGCCATTGCTGTCTTTACTGAGGATGAGTGGCAGGCCTTCTGCCAGGCCCTGGGCAACCCTACCTGGACCAGGGACCCAAGGTTTGCCACCCTAGAGCTCAGGAAGCAGAATGAGGACGCCCTTGAGGAATTGGTAGCTCAGTGGACATGCCAGCATACGGCTGAGGAGGTAATGCAACGCCTCCAGGAGGCTGGAGTGCCAGCGGGGGTGGTGCAGAGCATGGCCGACCTCGAGAAGGATCCCCAGCTGAAGGAAAGGGAGTGGCTGGTCAAACTCGTGCACCCCGTGCTGGGTAGCTTTGGCCATCCTACTCCTCCCTTCAAACTATCCGGGACCGGAGCCCGGGTCAGGACTTCGCCCTGTCTCGGTGAGCACACCGAATATGTCTGTACCAGGCTTCTGGGCTTTTCCGACCAGGAATTTGTGGAATTGATGCAGGAGGGGGTCTTCGAGTAGGGAGGAAGCATGGCCAAGGAGCAATCGGTCAGCCACAGCACAAAGCAGCTTGCTGTCTCGGTGGAGGCTCTGGCCTACCAGAGGGAGTGGTTTAGGCGGGTAAGGGAGAGAATAGCCGCTGGGGAGCCCTTTGCCGTGGCCCAGGCTGATACCCCACATGAAATTTTCATCACCATGGACATTCCGGTGATTCCTGTCCAGTGGTGGTCGGCGGTAATTGCCGCCAAGCGCCTTTCCCCCTATTACTTCAACCTACTTGAAGAGCGGGGCTATCCTAGAAGGCTTTGTCGCTACTGTTCGCTTCCCCTGGCGTGCACCATGGACCATGATGAGCAGCGAGCCCCTTGGGGGGGTCTGCCCCGTCCCACCCTTCTGCTCGCTGAGCTCAGCTGCGATCCTCTGGCCAAAATCTTTGAGCTCTGGGCCGAGGAGTATGGCTGCCAGTTCTTCGCGCTGGAAAATACGGCTGCGGTTTCCCGTTACGGGAACTGGTGGGAGAACATAAGAGAGCGCTGGGATGAGGTGCTGGAACCCCACCGCCTTGACCTGAGAGTTGAGGAGCTCAAGGCCCTCATCCGTTTCCTAGAGACCATCACCGGGAGAGGCTTTGACCAGGAGAAGTTTATCCAGGTAATGGAGCTGGTAAATGAGCAGGAGGATTACTTGAGGAAGGTGCGCGACCTGATAGCGGCCACGGTACCCTGCCCGGTGGGGCTGGTGGACCAGCTGCCGGCAACGATGAATTTGCAGTGGCACCGGGGCACAGAGTGGGGCCGGGATATGGCCAGGAAATTCTATGAGGAGGTAAGGAGTCGGGTCAAGCAGGGAAAGGCTGCCTGGCCGCAGGAGAAGCTCCGGCTTATGTGGATCGGGGCAGGCCTGTGGCATGACACGGCCTTTTACCAGTTCTTTGAGCGGCAGTATGGGGCGGTATTTGTCTCGTCAATCTACCTCTCTATCGCGGCCGATGGATATGCCCGGAAGATTAAGGGTGATCCGCTGCGAGCACTGGCCAGTCGGCATCTAAGCATGCGTGACCTTATCTATGACCCGCGCTGGCTGCTCAAAGAGGCCCGGTTGCATCGGGTGAATGGAGCCGTTATGGTTATTTCCCCGGCCTGTGTTGGTGAGGTGGGACGTCGCCTGATACGCCGGACATTTGAGCAGGCTGGCATCCCGGTCCTTACGCTCTATGCCGATGTGGTTGATGCCCGGGAATGGGATGAGGAGGCGGTCAAAAGGAAGATGACCACCTTCATCGAGAGCAGGCTGCTCAAAGGGAGGGGTAAGTCATTTCAGCCAGAACGCAAGGGGGTGGGGCATGAACTCGGCTGATCTCACCTTGCTGGCGGTAGGGGACCTCATCCTAGACATGCCTCAGGCTGAGAGCTACTTTGAGAAGGTGGCCCCAGTGCTGAGAGCGGCTGACCTTGCTGTGGGGCATGTAGAGGTAGTGTTCACCAGCCGCGGGATATGCTCCTCTACCGACGTAGCGGCACCACCGTGTGCGCCGGAGAACATGAAGGCCCTGCGCTTTGCCGGTTTTGACGTGGTCACCCTGGCGGGAAATCACATCTGGGACTCGGGGCCAGCGGGTATTGAGGACACGCTGGCCGGGCTTGGTGAGCTGGGCATTGCCGCCACCGGCGCCGGAATGAACCTGAGTCAGGCCTGCAAGCCAGCCCTAGTGGAAAGGAGTGGGGTGAGGTTTGGCTTCCTCTCCTACAACTGCGTGGGGCCTCGAGAATCTTGGGCCACCGAGCGTAAACCCGGCTGTGCCTATGTTCAGATCTTGACTCACTACGAGCTTGACCACGCCACGCCGGGTGGCCCACCTAAGATATACACCTTCGCCGAGCCGGGAAGCCTTAAGGCCATGGTGAGCGATATCCGTGAGCTGCGCTCAGGCTGCGATGTCGTGGTGGTTTCGCTGCACAAAGGCATTGGACACGTACCGGCGAAGCTTGCTGCCTACGAGCTAGAGGTGGCCCACGCCGCCGTAGACGCCGGGGCTGACCTGGTGGTGGGTCATCATGCCCACATTCTGCGGGGCATTGAGCTCTACCGGGGAAAACCCATCTTTCACGGCCTGGGTAACTTTGTGACGGTGACCAGGGCCCTCTCAGCCGGGGGCGAAAGCCTGGAAGATTGGGCAAGACGGCGCAGAGAGCTTTTTGGCTTTGAGCCTGACACAGAGTGCCCCTGGTACCCTTTCCATCCGGAGTCAAGGCAGACGATTATTGCCAAATGTGTGGTTAATGAGGGGCGTATCTTGAGGGTGAGCTGTCTTCCCTGCTTTATTGACCAGCTGGGCAGACCGGAGGTGCTGCAGAGACAAGATGCCAGGGCAGAGCAGGTGTTCAGCTACCTTGACAGGATAACCAGGCAGGCCGGCCTTAACGCTAGATACAGCTGGGATGATGGCGAGATTCTGATTCGAGATTAAGGAGGGTCCGGTAGCCAGACCACAGGGTTCATTCCAGCTTCGCCAGGTGCTAATATATGTTGGGGGGTGCTATGGAAACATTCAGGACCATAGGCGACATGCTCCGGCACAACGCCGAGCTCTATGCTGAGCGCCCTGCTTTTGTCTTCCAAGGGCGATGTTACAGCTTTGCCGAGGTCAACGAGAGGGTTAACCGGCTTAGCCATGCTCTCATGCGCCTGGGCCTGGTCAAAGGGGATCGGGTGGGTATACTGGCCTATAACTGTCCGCAGTACTTTGAGGTTTTTGGGCTGGCCAAGGCGGGTCTGGTATGTGTTCCTCTGAACTACCGCCTCTCTGCCGAGGAAGTGGCCTACCTGGTTGAGGATTGTGAGCTATCGGCCCTTATCGCCGAAAGCGAGCTGGCGGCGCAGGTGGAGCCAATTCGAGAGCGCCTGCGCTGCGTAAGATATTTTGTTTGCCTTGATGGCAAGGCTGCAGGCTGGCTTGATTATGAGGAACTTCTCACCAGCTCAACAGGGCAGGAGCCCGGGGTGAGCGTGAGCGGGGAAGACCCGGCGGCCCTCTTCTACACCAGCGGCACTACTGGCCAGCCGAAGGGGGCATTACACACCCACCAAAGCATCCTGGCCGAGTCCTCGGTACCCCACCGGGAGCTGGGCCCCTCTGAGGTAGCGCTCTGTGTCATGCCGTTTTTCCACGTGGGCGGCTCCACGGCCTACCTCTTTCCTGCCTTTTACTTTGGGGCCACCACTGTTATCCTGAGGAAATTCGACCCGGCGCTTGCCCTGCAAACTATTGAAAAGGAGAGGGTGACCAATACCTGCGTGGTGCCCATCATGCTGAGGCGTCTTTTGGAGCACCCAGAGCTGGGGAGGCATGACCTGAGTAGCCTGCGCACCATTGTTTACACCGGCGCTCCCATGCCCCAAGAAACCATCAGGAAGGGGCTGGAAAGGTTTGGCCCTATCTTCG
>CAZYDA010000079.1:0-4854 GCA_964645275.1 uncultured Dehalococcoidia bacterium
TACCTCGCTTTCCAGGTCAAGTTGAACCTGTAAAGGAGAATTTAGGGCAAAATCAACCTTACTTGTCTTTGGCGGCTTTATTTTGTTAGAATCTTAAGAGCAATAAGGCCTTAAGAGCTGGACCAAGGAAGCTCAAGGGCTGGGCGATGCCAATTTACGAGTACCGCTGCGAAACTTGTGGTCATCATTTTTCGAAGCTCATCTTAAAGTCCCCAGGGGCCTCTCCTCTCTCATGCCCCCGGTGCGGCAGCGGGAATGTTTCGCGTTTGTTTTCCAGCTTTCGCGTAGCCAGAGCTGGCTCCGAGGAGGAAGTCCTGGAGGATGTCTTTTCCGATTCCAGATTGCTGGAAGGGCTGGGGAGAAATGACCCTCGAGCCCTGGCCGAGTGTGGCCGGAGGATGGCGAGGATTGCTGGGGAGGACCTGGGTCCCGAATATGAGGAGATGCTGGGTCGGCTGGAGGCCGGCGAACCCCCAGAAGAGGTAGTCGGCGAAGAGGGAGAAGATGCCGATTTATGAGTTTCTCTGTTTGAGCTGTCGGAGGAAGACCAGCCTCTTCGTAAAGAGCATTTCCTCCCCCCCCGAGGTTAGCTGTCCTTCCTGTGGGAGCAGGCAACTGGAGCGCGTGGTCTCTTCCTTTGCCTTTCATAAGTCGCTTAAAACCATTCACGAGGAATCAGGGGAGCCCGACCATCCCTCACCGGATTACTATAAGGATCCCCGGAATATCGGCCGGTGGGTGGAGAAGAAGTTCCACGAGATGGGGCAAGAAATGCCTTCCTCGGTCCGGGAGATGATTAATGCCGCACGAGAGGGGGAAATGCCAGGGCCGGTGAGGGAACTTCAGCCAGATGTGAGAGAGCTTTGAGTCCTTCTCTGAGGCCCTGTTGCACGTGACCGACCTGAGGCTTGGAGCCTCACAAAATTTAAACTTTTGGAGGTTCCCGCAAAATCTCTAGGATTTTGCGGGGAGGTAAATGTGGCGTGTTTTGGATGCAAACTTTAATCGCCTGGGCGAGGCGCTGCGCGTTTTGGAGGATGTTTCTCGCTTCATCTTGGAGGAGAGGGATCTAACCCAGAGGCTTAAGCTCCTGCGCCATGAGCTCAGCCCTCGTGATTCCCTCCTCAAGGAGAGGTTGCTCCAGGCCCGGGACTCGGCCAGCGATGTGGGGAGGGGGGAAGAGAGGCCGGAGGGGAGGGATATGGTGGCCACAGCTCTGGCCAATGCCCGGCGGGCAGAGGAGTCTCTCCGGGTGATTGAGGAATTGAGCAAACTCCCCCAACTTTCTCCTCATCTGGAGCCTGGGAAGTTCAGTCAGGCCAGATTTGAGCTCTATGAGCTGGAGAAAGAACTACTTTTCAAGCTCCAGCGGCAGCAGAAGAGGGAGAGGATTAAGGGCCTCTACCTTGTCCTCGATCCTCAGGCAGCAGGAGGGCGAGACGAAGTCGAGGTCGCTCAACAGGCGATCCTCGGTGGCGTAAGACTGATCCAGCTCCGCGATAAGGTGCGCTCCTCGGCTGAGCTTTTACCCCTTGCCCGCAGGCTGCAGCAACTTTGCGCTGATTCGTCCGTCCTCTTCTTGGTGAACGACCGGGTGGATCTGGCCCTGGCAGCTGGGGCGGATGGGGTTCATCTCGGGCCGGACGACCTTCCGGTTCGCGAGGCCAGAAAACTCCTCCCTTGGAATAAGCTCATCGGCTGCTCGGTGAAGACCCTGGCTCAAGCCCTCCAAGCCGTAGAGGAGGGGGCGGATTACGTGAGCGTGGGCTCGATCTACCCCTCGCCGACCAAGCCTCAGGCGAGGGTGGTTGGGCTCGATCTCCTGCGCCAGATGGAGTCTGAGCTTAACCTTCCCATAGTGGCCATAGGAGGGATAGGATTAAGGAACGTGGCCGAGGTTCTTCAGGCTGGTGCCGATGCAGTGGCTGTGGTCAGTGCAGTGCTGCAGGCCGAGGACATCGCGATGGCCGTTCGAGAGCTGGTGCAGAAGATGGAGGAGGTGAGTTGAAACAGACCTCAACGCTGGAGATGATTGCTGAGAAGATCCACGCCTACCTTTCACAGAAGCAGGTGGCTCGGGAAAAGGCTTTACAACTTTGCCGAAAGGTGATTCTGAAGTGCTCTTCCTCTATTCGGGCAGTGCATCGGGGCGAGTATGAAAATGCTAAAAATTTGGCGGAATCCGCCCGGGAGTTGCTCAACGAGCTATCTCAGGCCCTCGCGGCCTACCCCGATCTGCTTCACTCCGGGTTCGTCAACGATGCCCAGAAGGAATATGTGGAGGCCAGGGTTCTCTTGGCTCTGATTCGAGGAAAGGTGGTCCCTGATCCCGATGAGCTTGGCGTGTTTTATGTGCCCTACCTCAACGGACTGGGGGAGGTGGTGGGAGAGCTCCGCCGACAACTGCTGGACCGCATGAGGGGCGGTGAGCTGGAGCGTGGTGAGAAATACCTCACGATGATGGATGATATATATGCCTTGTTGGTGGGCATTGACTTTCCCGATGCCCTGACCGGCAGCCTCAGGCGGACTACCGACATGGTTCGAGGGGTTCTAGAGCGCAGCCGTGGCGATCTCACCTTGACCCTGAGGCAGAGGGAGTTGGAGAGGAGAATGGAGGAATTGCGACAGCATCTTAATATCAGGGGGGAGAGTTGAGCGACAAAGTGTTCGAATGGAGTATGACTGGCCTTACCCTGCTGGTGATCGCCTGGGTAGTTTGCTCCATACTCTTCTTACATCTTCCTGTTGTCTGGGCCATAATAAGCGGCTTTGTGACCGAGGTTGGGGTGGGGGTATATTTACTTTACCGCTGGGGCCAAAGCTACTTGGAGAGAACCCGGTAGCGGCACCTGCTTCAGGAAGTTCAAAAACCTGGAAAGGAGTTTGAAGGATGGTCTGGATAGCGTTAGTGGCTGGCATTCTTGGTCTTGCTTTTGCTGGATTTTCTGCTCTGGCCACATTGAGGGCCAGCCCGGGGATTGAGAGGGTGAGGGAGATCTCCGAGGCAATTAAGGAGGGCGCCCTTGCCTTCTTGCATCGTGAATATCGCATTCTGAGCCTCTTCATCGTAGTGGTAGCCGTCATCCTCGCCGTCTTGGGGTTGTTAACAGGGGCCATGAGCCCCTGGTCAGCGCTAGCGTTCGTCTTTGGCGCCCTCTGCTCCATGGCCGCTGGGTATGCGGGGATGAACATAGCTATCAGGTCAAACGGTCGGACCACTACAGCGGCTCAGAGAAGTCTGAACGATGGTCTAAGGGTAGCGTTTCGCGGGGGAACGGTGATGGGAATGGCCGTTGTGGGGATAGGCGTGGTAGGGCTTTCAATTCTTTATTTCGCTTTCCATCAGAGCCCTGATTTCCTCACCATCATCCCGGCCTATGGTATGGGGGCCTCCTCCGTGGCCCTTTTTGCCCGGGTGGGTGGTGGGATCTATACCAAGGGCGCTGACGCCGCAGCGGACTTGGTGGGCAAGGTGGAGAAGGGCATTCCAGAGGATGACCCCCGGAACGCAGCGGTCATCGCCGACTTCGTGGGTGATAACGTGGGAGATGTGGCGGGGATGGGAGCTGACCTCTTTGAGTCCTATGTTGACTCGATCATCGCCACCATGACGCTCTGTGTGGTGGCCACCGCTGTGGGACTTGTCTCCGGCGACCCCACGGCTTGGTATCTGCCGCTGCTGGTGGCTGCGGGGGGGATAGTGGCCTCGATCATCGGGACGTTCTTCGTCTCAACGAGCGGGCAGAGCATGGGAGCGCTTCTCTGGGCTCTCCGCCGGGGCACCTTTGTGGCTGCTGGCCTAACCCTGTTCCTTTCGTGGTTGGCCGTTTATCTCCTCAAGGCCGACTTCGGCGTTTGGATTGCCGTCCTCTGTGGCCTTGTGGCCGGGGTTATCATCGGCGAGAGCACCAATTACTATACTGCCTATGAATACCGCCCGACTCGCAAGATTGCTGAAGCCTGCACCACTGGAGCGGGGACGACCATCATCCGGGGCTTTGCCAATGGATTGATGAGCACCTGGGTTCCACTTCTAGTGGTAGCCCTGGCCTTGCTGGGCGCCTACAAATTCGCCAGCTTCTATGGCGTGGCCATCGCCGGGATCGGCATGCTCTCCACCCTGGGGATCTCGCTCGCCACGGATGCCTATGGCCCAATCGCTGACAATGCCGGTGGAATAACCGAGATGGCAGGTCTGGGGGAGGAGGTGAGAGAGCGCACTGATGCTCTCGATTCGCTGGGTAATACCACGGCAGCTACGGGGAAGGGCTTCGCCATAGGCTCAGCGGCCCTCACTGCCCTGGCTTTAATGCTCTCCTATGCTTTCGCCGTGGGAATAGCTGAGGTCGGTGCCCATGGTGAAATAATCGTGGCCGGGGGATTGGAGGCCAGCCTGCTGAGTGCTCCAGCGGTAGCGGGGGTCTTCATCGGGGTGCTGCTCCCGGCCGTCTTCTGTGCCATGGTCATGGGAGCGGTGGGCGAGAACACCTTCGTGATAGTGGAAGAGGTAAGGCGTCAGTTCCGGGAGATCCCCGGATTGTGGGAGGGGAAGGCCCGACCGGATTATGCCCGGTGTGTTGATCTCTCCACTAGGGGGGCGCTGAGGAGGATGGTCATTCCCGTCATCATGGCGATAATCGCCCCCCTGGCAGTGGGCTTTATCCTGGGCAAGTACGCTCTGGCGGGCTTCCTGCTGGGGTCCATCGGCGCTGGATTCATGCTGGCCATAATGCAGGCCAATGCGGGGGGCAGTTGGGACAATGCCAAGAAGTGGATCGAGGCGGGACACTTCGGGGGTAAAGGCTCCGAGGCCCACAAGGCCGGCGTTGTAGGCGACACGGCCGGCGATCC
>CAZYDA010000080.1:0-4828 GCA_964645275.1 uncultured Dehalococcoidia bacterium
GTGAGGATAAACTACGACCGCTGTATCGGTTGTAAGATGTGCTTGGCAGTCTGCCCCTTTGGCGGCATGAGCTTTAACCCTCAGGCTAATCGGGTGATCAAATGTGACCTCTGCGGAGGCGATCCGCTCTGCGTTAAATTCTGTGAAACAAAGGCCCTGCAATACGTGGACGTCACCGCCGTCAACTTGCTCAAGAAGAAGGAAGCTGCCCAGAAGCTCTCCGAGTTGGTACGAAAATTCGAGGAGTTGACTGTCTGAAATGGCAAAACTAAAGGAGGCCCATGTGGAGGAGCGAAAGATCCGGGTGAGGTGCCTTAATTGCTTTGTTCGGATCGATGTGCCACCGAATGTGGATAAGATTACCTGCCCCAACTGCGGGATAAAGTACATGATCACCCGACGAGGCTGGGACGCAAAGATAGTGGGCGAGGCCAAGGAGTAGCTGGAGGATAAGCTATGCTGGAGACAAAAGTAGCCTACATTGACCTGACGACCGGGGAGGTAACTCAAAGGCCCATCCCGGAAATCTTGCGTCGTCTATATGTTGGGGGGAGAGGACTCGACGCCTATCTCCTTTATAACCATGTACCCCCAGGCACCGATCCCCTCAGTCCTGACAACGTACTGGTGCTGGGGGGTGGCCTGCTCTGTGGAACCCCAGCCCCTTCCTCAGGAAGATGTCATCTCGGAACCAAGTCTCCCCTGACCGGCCTGATCGGCAGCACCAATATGGGGGGGTTCTTTGCCCCAGAGCTTGCCTTCGCCGGGTTTCATCACCTAGTCATTTCCGGCCGAGCGGAAAATCCCGTCTATCTCTACATAGACAACGAGAGGATTGAAATAAGGGATGCGACGCACCTTTGGGGGAAGGACACCTTTGAGACCCAAAAGCTCATCCAGGCCGAGCTGAAGAATGAGGAGGTGAAGGCAGTCTGCATTGGCCAGGGTGGCGAGAATCTCGTTCGCTTCGCCTGCGTCAGGACCGGACTGAAGAATGCCGGAGGGCGGACAGGGGTCGGATGTGTCATGGGTTCTAAGAACTTGAAGGCCATTGCTGTCTCGGGTAGCCAGGGCCTGAAGCTGGCTGATCCTGAAAAGGCCCTAGATTACTGCTACAACCTGAGGAAAAAGATCATGAGCACCAAGCTGGCCAATGCCCTGGCCGTTGACGGAACCATGTTCATCTGGAACATCACCAATACCACCGGGCTCCTGCGGCTAAAGAACTTCCAGGAGAATCGCCTGGAGGATTGGGAGGAGCTCACGGTGGATAAACTTCACGAGAACTACAAGCTGGGGATGGCTGGCTGTTTCAACTGTCCCATAAGCTGCCGCACCAAATTCGAGATAAGAAGCGGGCCTTATGCTGGCGTCATCGGGGAAGGCCCTGAATACAACACTCAGATGTCCTTTATCAATGCCGGAGCGACTAGCTGGGACACCATCCTTTACTGCCAGTACCTCTGTGATAAGTACGGCGTAGATGTTACCGAGGTGGCCAACCGCACTGCCTGGGTGATGGAACTTTACCAAAGGGGACTCATTGACGGTCAGACCACCGGCGGCCTGGCGCTGGAGTGGGACAAGGCCGACGAGATTCTCCCCCTGATGGTGGAGCAGATGAGCTTTAAGAAGGGCTTCGGTGCCCTTCTCTCCGGCACGGTCTGGGAAGCCATAGAGGCTCTGGGCAAGGAATCGGAGTATTATTTAATGCACGTTAAAGGGATGAGCAACATCGCCTCGGACGAGAGGGCTACTCCCTCCCTGGCCCTGGGAATAGCTACAGCCACCAGGGGTTCGGATCACCTGGCCAGCCGCCCGGCCATTGACCTCATGCACCTGCCAGAGGAGGTGCTGGAGGAATTGTACGAGGGAGGCCCCATGTCCTCTGACTTCACCTCTTATGTTGGCAAGAGCCGAATGATATGGTGGTCCGAGCGCTGCTACGCCGTGGGGGACTCAGTGGGCACCTGTAAGACCACCTTCCCCTTCTTCAGCCCCCACATGCCGAAGTTTGAGGAGTGGTCTCAAATGATCAAGTACATCGCTGGCCTGGACATCTCTCCTGACGAGCTTCGGATGGCTGGAGAGAGAATCTATACCCTGGAGAGAATGTTCAACTACCGGGAGAAAGGGATAACCCGAAAGGACGACTATCTGCCCGAGCGTTATTATAAGGAAAAGACCAAAGGGGGATTGCCCATCTCCAAGGGAAAGAAAATAGATCGCCGGAAGTTTGACCAGATGCTGGACGAATACTATGCGCTCCATGGCTGGGACAAGAACGGAGTTCCCACCAAGGAGACTCTGGAGAAGCTGGGGCTAGATAAGGAACCATCCCACTTGCTTTGAGTTAGGCCCGCCTCGGGAAGCGAGGTCGTACCGATGAAAGAGGTGAGGGTACATGGTCGAGGAGGACAGGGAGCTGTGATGGCGGCTGATTTGATAGCCATGGCCGCGGTGATAAATGGGCTGTACGGCACCAGCTTTCCCATGTATGGGGCGGAGAGACGAGGCGCTCCCGTGGTCTCGTTCGTCCGCCTCGATGAACAGCCGGTCAGGCAGAAAACCCAGGTTTATGCTCCCGACTGCTTGATCGTCCTAGACCCCCGGCAGAGAGACTGGCCACAGGTTTATGAGGGAGTGAAGCCCGGAGGAATTCTGGTGTTGAACTTCAGGCGACCCCTGGAGAAAAGACCCCATGAGAACATTCACCTCGCTGGAATTATTGACGCCACCAGAATAGCGCTGGAGGAGATCGGTATCCCTGCCTTTAACACCTGCATGCTGGGAGCCTTCGCCGCCACCACCCGATGGCTTGATCTAGATTCCATCATCTCAGCTTTGGAAAAGAACTTCTCCGGCGAACTTCTGAAAAGAAATATCCGCAGTGCCCAGAGGGGCTACGAAGAGGTTCAGTTAATCAGCTGGGATTAATAAGAAAAATGCGATTTAGAAGTCCAGATGAAAACGCCTGGTATAAGGCGGGGCCGGTGCTGGGGAGGCCAGTAAGTGACTGGCGTTATCAGCGCCCGGTAATGAAGGGGGATAAATGCTGCCGCTGTGGCTGGTGTTCCCTCATCTGCCCTACAGGCTGCATCAGGGCCGAAAAGGGGCGCTTCATTATCAACCTGGACTACTGTAAAGGTTGCGGGATCTGTGCTCGGGAATGTCCCGTAAGCGCCATAACTATGGTGCCCGAGGAGGTGGAGTGAGCAAAGAGCAAGCAGGGCTTAAACGGACCATCGAGGTGTGTGACGGCAACAAGGCCGTGGCCTACGGAGCTCTGCTGAGCCGACCTGACGTGGTAGCGGTCTATCCCATTACCCCACAGTCAGCCGTCGGTGAGTGGCTTTGCCGCTTCCATGATGAGGGCCTATTGGAGGCCGAAGTGGTGAGGGTAGAGGGGGAGAACTCCTCTATGGGGGTCTGCTGCTCCGCCTCTCTGCTTGGGGGCCGGGTCTTCACTGCCACCTCATCCTGGGGATTGCTGTTCATGTACGATGGGCTGCTTTATGCCTCTGGTTATCGAATCCCGGTGGTGATGACCAATGCTAATCGGGAAACCCCGGGAATCTTCACCATCGGCAACAGCTCACAGGACATGATGAGCGTGAGGGATGCCGGCTGGGTGCAGCTAAACGTGGAGAGTTGTCAGGAAATACTCGATTCGGTGATCATGGCCTACCGAATAGCTGAAGACCCCAGTATACTCCTCCCCGTCATGGTTTGCTATGACGGCTTCTACCTCTCCTACAGAAAGGAACCGGTGGAGATACCCTCGCAGGCTGAGGTGGACGCCTTCTTGGCCCCCCTGGAAAAGTCCAAACGCCGGGTATTAAGCCCTGAGGATCCCCTGATCTTCGGCGTTCCCTCATTCTTCCCCCGAGATGAAGGGGAGGGCTGCACCGAATTTAGGTATAAGCACAGCGCGGCCCTGGAGCGGGTGAAGGCTAAGGTGGAGGAGGTGGACCAGGAGTTCCGGAAAGCCTTTGGACGGAGCCATGGCGGACAGCTCGAGGAGTATCACACGGATGACGCCGAGATAGTTCTGGTGGCCACAGGAAGCTGTGTCGGCACGGCCCGAGTGGTGGTGGATCAGAAGCGCGAGGAGGGGCTCAGGGTGGGACTGATCAAGGTAAGACTGCTGCGGCCTTTTCCCTGGGAAAAGCTGGCTCAGGCGTTGCGGGGGAAGAAGGCAATCGGCGTCATCGACCGCAGTGTTTGCTTTGGCTGGCATTGTGGCCATCTGTACATGGAGCTGCAGGCCGCCCTCGCTCGGGGAGGCCTTGCTGGAATTATCACCCTGGATTTCATCGCTGGCCTGGCCAATCTTGACATCACTGAGGAGCAGATTGGCCGTGCTATCGAGCTCACCTCAAAAGCCGCTCGAGGGGAGGGGGTCGAGGAGGTTAGCTGGCTCTCGCTGGAGTGAGGAATGGCTGAGAGGAAGCACCTGATAATTGGCAGCGGAACGGCGGGGCTCAGCGCCCTGAAGCAAATACGCCAGGTATCCGCCGAGGATGAGGTCAAGCTGGTCAGCCTGGAGAATTGCCTGCCTTATTCCCCAACCGCCTTGCCCTATCTCCTCTCAGGGAGAATAGACCTGTCAAGGCTCTGGGTGATCAATGAAGACCAGCTAAAGGAGCTAAGAGCCAACCTCGCCCTCGGCCGACGAGTGATCCATGTGCTGCCCGAACGCAAGGAAGTGGTCTATGAGGGAGGCCAGGCTGAAGGATACGACACCCTGTTGATAGCCACTGGTTCCCAGCCGGTGAAGCCCTCCATAGAGGGACTGGATGAGGTGGGGTTCTTCGGCTTTCATACC
>CAZYDA010000081.1:0-4786 GCA_964645275.1 uncultured Dehalococcoidia bacterium
CCGAGGCGGCCGCGTATGCCGTCCGCACCGGCCTGGTTTCCCCCGAGGGCTAGTGCCCGGTTTTACCCAGCTAGCTCAGCAAGGAAAAACACAACCCCAGGTTGTACTTCGCTTTATCTCGCTGCGCTCGGGATCTAGGGGCTGCCAGTCAGCGGTGGATGGAGCTGCAAAATACCACTCCTGGGTTATTGAAAGAATACTACTTTCGGGTTATTGACGGATTAATCCTCCCGGGGTAACCTGCAGGTGGTAAATCAAAATGAGTAAATGGTCAAATCCCAAAGTTCCTCCCAGATTTCTAATTTAGGGGGCTTGGGATTTGGCATTTCGAAAGAAAGGAGGTGAAAGCGTCCAAAAATCCATGTGATCGAAAGTGAACCCCAAAAAATTAACTCAATAAAAAACAAAAAAGAAGGAGGAAATGGTGAGAGGACTTCTGAAAGGGCTGAAGCTGATTCACCGAGGTCAGCGTGGTTTCACGCTGATAGAGCTCATGGCGGTAATGGTCATCCTAGGACTCATCGTTGGCCTGGTGGTACCTAACGTTACCATCATCACCAAGAAGGCTGATTCCACCCTCATCGCCGGCCAGCATGAGAAGATGCGTGAGGCCGTCTATAAATACTACCACGACCTCAACGCCTGGCCCACCGAGTGGAGCCAATATACCGCTGCTGCGGACTATGACGGCACCGTTGACGGCACAAGCGAAAATGAAAACGATGATACCCACCAGCTCTGGTGCTCGGCCAACGATGATGACAGCGGGACTCTTGTTTCCTGGGCCGGGCCCTATATCGACCGCCCCCTGCTACAGGACGACCGCTGGGGTGGCGACTGGGGCGTAATCGAGAACTTCAAGCTGAAGGGAGGGGGTACGTTTGTGTGCCTCGTCTATACGGATGTGCCCCAGCTCGTGTGCCGGCAGGTGGACCAGCTCATGGATGACGGCACCGGCACAGACGACAGCGGGCAAGATAGCGGGGTAGTGCAGTATGATGACAACGCCACAATTGATGCGAACACCCTGAACAATGACTGGGACAGCACTGATCCGGGCGGCGCATGGGGCGCTGATGATGACAACGTGCTGGTGATCGCCATCTTCAAGCAGTAAAGGGGGCTTCCCTAAGGCTGGGAAAAGAGCCGGCCTGGCGGCCGGCTCTTTTCTTTTTCAGCGCGGCGTATACGTAACCACCAGCCGGGGACCCGGGTGTGAGCGGCTCTCCCTCGAGGCGAAGATGGTGTGCCTCGCCGGATGGGTTCCCTCAGCCTCGTCCTTTATCAGCCAGCCGTAATTGGGGGTTCCCCCAAGGAAGGAGCGGACATCCGGAGCCACCTCCCAGGCCATCCACTGATGCCCCCGGCTTGGGGTCATCGCTTTGTCGGTGACCCCGGCCACGGTCGGTTGAGTGCTCCAGGTGACCGAATCCTCGACCCAGGCCTGAAGCATCCGGCGGACCTCATACGCCCTTTGCGAAGGAGGCACGCAGATAGCGTAGAGCTCCAGCCTAGCAGAGTTGATCCGGGCCCCAGAGGGAATGGTGGAGAGGTCGAACTGGACCAGTGAGCGCTCGTTATCCGGGTGACAGCCCTTGCTTTTCACGTGCAGATGTTTATGCCGGCCATAGTTCTTTCCCGGCTGTCCCTGAGCAATATAGGAATCCTGAACAGCACCGAGGCTGAGGGTCACAGGCTGGTTTTCCTCGAAGTTAGCCACCATCACCTCATCTCGGTGAAGGGTTATGCTGGTGCTGGCCGAAGAGGGGTCACTTACATTGCCCGTCCAGCTAGCGAAGTGCCAGTAGGAACCGGGAGTGGCCGCAAGGTGAACGGTGGTGCCCGCAGGATAAACATGGGTGCCGGGCGGGGGGCTGGTGGTGCCGCTGCCCTGTACTTGAATGGTCAGGGAGCAAACTCGCCCCGGAGGTGCGCCCGGCCCACCGCCAGAGGCTATCAGCAGACATAGTTCGCCTCCGGCATAGATCACCATCCCCTCAGTTGGGCTCAGCGAGCCATCTAGCTCCAGATCCACCTCCTGACAGACTTCATCGGGCACCTGAGTGTATTCCAAATAGCAGGTGGGTCGAGGAGCTGGGAAGCCGCCAACCACAAAGTTCCTTCGACCATCGAACCTTACCCTTACCGCCCCACCCCAGCGGTTGGTGGTTAGCGGCTGGCCGAGGTAGGGACCACCCCAGCCAATAACTGACGGCACATTGCGGAGGAGCTGACTTTTACTCGGGTTATCGCTGTATTCCACCGGCCAGCCACCGGTATCCAAGTTGAAAGCAAAACAGGCTTCCCTGAGCTTCACGAACTGCATCTTCAGCCCCACCGAGCCAGACCTCGACAGAGCCACTGTAAAGTGAGGTAGCACCAGGGCAGCAAGCACTGCTAGAACTGCCAGAACGATGAGCAGCTCCAGCAGCGTGTAACCCGATTCACCACCAAATGATTTGTGTCTGAACCTCATTGCTTTTTCCTCTGCCTGCAGGGTACCAGGAAGCAAAACTCGCCGACCATACCTCGACGGAGTGATTGAGCCTAGTCATTTAGGGGTGTTTTTAACTACTTCTTATTACCATGCTTCCCTCTCGCCCGAAAGGCTTACCCCAAAATCCTTCCAACTGAGGAGCCCAATTAATCCCTTCTAGGAATTCTCGGCCAGTTCTCTCAGGCTTAAGCTTAGAGCAGAAGATAAAAGGAGGTGAGAGGAGCGAGCAAAAACCTGAGAAAAAGTAAGAAAAAGTAGCCAAGGGGTGAGCCGGACCCAAAATTCCGGCCAAAAACCAAAATAAAGGAAAGGAGAAGGAAGATGAGAAAGTTGATCCGAAAAGTGAAAAGGCTTCACCGAGGAGAGAGGGGCTTCACCCTGCTGGAGGTGATGGTAGTGGTGGCCATCCTGGCCGTCCTCGTCGGTCTGGTGCTGCCCAACTTCGCCGGGGTTATCTCCCAGGCTAAGAGGGTAACCGTCCAGGGGCAACTGGAGAAGGCCAAGGAGGCCTGCTTTGCCTTCAACACCGACACCGGAACCTGGCCCAGAGAATACAGCGACAGTTCCAGCATCGGCAATCGTCAGTTAACCAAGAATCAGCCTAGCCTCAGTGGCTGGAGTGGGCCTTACCTGGAGCGGCCTTTCACTCGGAACCAGTGGGGTGGCGTGACCCGGGTCATGTATGCCGACCCGACGACCATTTCCCCTAACTACCTGAATCACTACGATTTCGACATCGGTGGCAACGCTACGCCAGGCAAGGACTGCTTCCTTTACCTCACCGAAGTTCCCATGAGCGTGTGTGACAAGCTGGATCAGCAAATTGACGGCACCAACCATGACTTCAATCACGGCGTGGTCATCTACCACGATCACGATGGTGACGGAGACTGCAACCTGGCCATCCTCATCGCCGACTAAGAAGAGGAAGATACCTGGCACTGAGGGGGAGCCCCCAGGGCTCCCCCTCAGCTAAAAAAATAATACTTTCGAGCTATTGTAAGGAGAAGGAACTTTTGCTTAAATTTAATCGTCCTTAATATAGAGGAGGTAACGGATGAGAAAAAGAGAAAAGGGCCTGACGCTTATCGAGCTGATCATCGTCATCGCCATCATTGCCATCCTGGCAGCGGTGATTGTGCCCCGGCTCGGGGGCTTCCTGAGCCGTGGTGGTAAGGCAGCCTTTCAGGGTGAGCAGACCACGCTTCAGACGGCAGCGGATGCCTATTACTCCGACCCGGAGATAAAGCGCTATGATCTCACTGGAAAGCCTACTGGCCCTGGTCTTTACCCCACCTATTCCGGAAAGGGCCTGAAGTGGCCCTCTGATACCTGGCCCAAGAATGCCTCGCAGGCGAGGGATAAGAAGAAGTCGCCCATCATCAACATGGACCTTCTGATGTCACACGGCAGCTACGACTCCTATGGCCACATCCGCGAGGGCTACATCGGCGATTATCCTCGCTCTGCCGCCGGGTATAATAAGAGCAGTGGCAACCTAGATGCCCTCCCCGGGCACTATGTCTGGTACGTCAACGAGAAGGGAAAGGTCTCCGCCAGGTACTATGACCCCGATAAGAAGAAGTGGCTTGAGGGCTTCCAGAACGTCTACCCGTGATTCTGAGCAGCTTTTAAAGAGAAAGGCCAGCCCTATGGGGGCTGGCCTTTTTTTCAGTCAGCCCCTCGCCGATGCTGGCCGTATTTTAAGAACAGGCTGATGGCCCGGGCTGCCCGGGCGAAGGAATAGTAGACCGGTACCCGAGCGGAGGCGAACCTCTGGATGAGCGGAAAGGCCTCCTCCACCTCCTCCGGCTGGAGGCTTACCTCGAGCACCATGGCCACCGGCTTCGAGATTCGTTCCTTGGCCTCCAGCAGCTCATCGGCCAGCTTCAGAACCCGCTCCTTGGCACTCCAGGGAGTCTGGCTCGAGAGCAAAAATCCTATTATCAGGTCAATTCCCTCCCAGAGCGAGAGGATCTCGATAGTCCGGGCCAGCTTCCCGGGCTCGGTGAGGGTTTGAGAGTAATCAATGGGGTTGCGCAGGATATTGCCGATGGCCGGGGTGAATTCCAGAATTTGGCTCTGGATCTCCTGGGGCAGCAGCGGAACCCGGAGCCCGCTCTTCTCGAACTCATCGGTTATCAGCACGCTAGCCCCACCCCCATGCCCCACCAGGGCGACATTCCTCCCCCTGGGGAGGGGAAGGAATGAAGCAGTAACCAGGACATCCACCATCTCCTCCAGGGAATGTACCCGAAGGGCACCTGACTGTTTACACAGGGCATCCCA
>CAZYDA010000082.1:0-4606 GCA_964645275.1 uncultured Dehalococcoidia bacterium
TGAAGAAGGCTCAGGAAACTGATGGGGCCTGGTTTGGCCGGTGGGGGGTCAATTACCTCTACGGCACCGGGCTCGTCCTGCCGGCCCTCCGGGCCGCTGGAGAGGACATGAGGAGCGGCTACATCCGCCGCGCCGTTCACTTCCTCAAGCTACACCAGAATGAGGATGGGGGGTGGGGGGAGACCTGCGCCACCTATGAGAACCCTCGCCTTCGCGGTCAAGGGCCGAGTACCCCCTCCCAAACCGCCTGGGCGTTGCTGGGGCTTATCGCCGCTGGCGAGGCGGAAAGTGAGGAGGTTCAGAGGGGCATCACCTTCCTCCTCAGCACCCAGCTCGCCGACGGAGGCTGGAGGGAGGAGCAATTCACCGGCACTGGCTTCCCCCGAGCCTTCTACCTCCGCTACCACCTCTATCCGCTCTACTTCCCCCTCCTGGCCCTGGCCAGATATCGGCAGGAGGCCACCCGATGATCAAAGCTGACTGGGTATACTGCGAGGAGATGTTGCCCCAGGTCTCCCGCACCTTTGCTCTCAACATAGGGAAGTTAAAGGGGGAGACCCATCGAGCAGTCCTGCTGGGCTATCTCCTCTTCCGCATCGCCGATACCTTCGAGGACAATGGCTGCCAGACGGAGGAGGAAAAAATAAGGTCACTTCTGCGGTTTGCTGTGATATTTGAGGGAGATAAGAACCTGGAAGAAAGGCTGAAACTTTACGAACCGCTCAGGTCAAGCTTAAAGGAGGAGTCACCGGAGAAGAACCTGGTGGAGAACGGCGATCGCGTCTTTCGATGCTATTTCGACCTGCCGGAAATCTACCGCCGAATTATGGATCCGCATCTCGCCACGACCGCCGAAGGAATGGCCTCGTTCCAGAAGAGGAAGCAAGAAGAGGGAAAGGCGATCTTCCAACTACGCGACCTGCCAGACCTGGAAGACTACTGCTATTACGTTGCCGGAAGCGTGGGCATCATGCTCACCGAGCTCTTCTGCCTGCGAGAGGGACTGAAGAGCCATGAGCCAGAGCTGAGGCGAAGACAGGTGCAGTTTGGCCTGGCCCTGCAGTTTACCAACATCGTCAAGGACTACTTCAAGGATCTGGAAAGAGGGTGGTGCTACATTCCTGCCTCGGTAACGGGGAAATATGGGCTCGAGCCCGAAGAACTCCTCCAGCTTTCCCCTGAGGGGAGGAGGAAAATTCTTCAGGAACTCATCCCCCGGGTGGTGGAACACTTTGATGCCACGCTCGAATATATTGAACTCCTGCCGAAGGGGGAAAGGGACATTCGCCTTTTTTGTCTCATACCCTTCGTGCTGGCTTATAATACCCTACTTCAGGTCATTGAGGTGGGAGCCAAGCTCTCCCGACCTCAGGTGGCCCTCATCCTGGAGCAATGCGAGAGCTTTGCCAATTCAAACCAGAAGCTCAGGGAGGATTACCAGAAGGCCCGTCGGCTACTCCTGAATTTTGCCACACGTTGACGGGCTCTTGTGGCGGAGATATGATTTGACGATGAAGGCGCTCATTCTGGCTCCCTTTCATCCCTCCGCCCTCCAGCATCTGGAGAAGAAGATGGAGGTGCTCTACGAGAGCTGGCTGGAGACTCAAAGGCTTTATTCCCCAGAGGAGCTGGGGGAGCGGCTTCGGGAGGAGGAGTGTGAGATCCTGGTCGTCGAGGCCGATTTCGTCTTCGAGGAAGTCTTTCAGCAGGCCCCAGGGCTCCGCTTCGTGGGGATCTGCCGGGGCTCAGTCAAGAATGTAGATCTGGAGGCCGCCACCCGACATGGCGTTCTGGTGGTGAACACCCCGGCCAGGAATGCCGTGGCCGTTGCTGAGCTAACACTTGGACTCATGTTTGCGCTGGCCCGAAACATTCCGACAGCACACGAGCTGGTGAAATCAGGCCGGTGGCGGGAACCCGTGGGCCCCTACCTTCAGCTTCGCGGGGTGGAACTCCATGGCAAGGTAGCGGGAATCGTGGGGCTGGGGGCGGTGGGGAAGGAGGTTGCCCGCCGTCTCCCGGCGCTGGGAATGAGGGTGCTGGCCTCTGACCCCTTCGTCAGGGCAGAGGAGATGGCCGAGCTGGGGCTGGAAAAGGTGGAGCTTGACCAGCTACTGAGGGAGGCCGACTTCGTCACCCTGCACTGTTCCCTCTCGCCCGAAACAACCGGCCTGCTGGATGAGGCAAAACTCAGGCTCATGAAGCCCACCGCTTATCTCGTCAACACTGCTAGCTGGGAGGTGGTGGAGGAGGAGCCGCTCCTCCAGATCTTGAAAGAGCGACGTATTGCTGGAGCGGCCTTCGATGTCTTCCCCACCCACCCAGTTCCGCCCCACTTTTCCTTGCTCGAACTGGACAACGTGGTGCTTACTCCTCATATCGGTGGGGCAAGCGATGGAACCATCGAGCGCCAATCCCGGATGATTGCCGAGGAGATAGAGAGGTTCCTGAGGGGAGAACGGCCACTTAATCTGCTTAACCCTCAGGTTCTGGGAGATTAACCAGTGGAAGAAGTGGTACTGGGAATAGACCTGGGCAGTACTAAGATCCGCTGCCTGGCGACTGATCTCGAGGGCCAGCCGGTTTCACTTCGTTCTCGAGCCTGGTCCAGCTACGTCCCGGAGGAGTTAGCGCCCCTGGGGAGGGAGTTCGCCCCTGAGCAGCTCTGGCAGGTCATCTGCGAACTCCTCCGAGAGACGCTTCAGGAAACTGAGGGAAGAATGCTCGCCGGGATCAGTGCCACCGCTCAGAGGGAGGGGGTGGTCTTCCTCGACCGCCAGGGACGAGAGCTATACGCTGGCCCAAACCTGGATCTGCGTGCCCTCTCTGAGGGAGCCCAGCTCGATGAGGAGCTTGGAGGCCGAATTCACTCCCTCACTGGCCACCTTCCCTCATTTCTCTTCGCGCCGGCCAAGCTCAAATGGTTTAAAAAACATCGTCCCGAAATCTATAGCCAAATCGCCACCGTGCTCAGCCTCGATGGATGGATAATTTACCGGCTCACCGGCGAACTCGTGGGGGAGCCCTGTGCCTTCGGCGAGCTGGGTTTGCTCGACATCCGAACCCAGCAGTGCTCACCTGAGCTGGAAGAACTTCTGCAGATTCCCGACCTCTTTCCCCAGCTTGGTCGGTCCGGGGAAAGGGTGGGGAAAATCACTCCGAAGGCAGCCGGTGAGACTGGCCTCCCTGAGGGGGTTCCCGTGAGCCTTGGCAGCTCCGATACCCAGTGCGGTCTGCTTGGCCTGGGAATTCGAAGGCCAGGAGAGGTCGGGATAGTGACTGGATGGAGCTGTGCCATCCAGATGCTGCTGGACAGGCCCGTTCTTGACCAGCGTCTCTGGACCGGCGGTTACCCGCTGGGGGCCTGGGTTCTGGAGAGCAATGCTGGTCCGCTCGGCGGCGTCTGGCATTGGCTGGGGGAACTCCTGGGAGAGAACAAGGCGAGGATGGATGAACTCGCCGAAAGGGCCAAGGACTCCGGCACGCTGGCCTGGCTCTCCCCACAGGCCATGGACATGAGGCATCTGGGAATGCGCTGGGGCGGTTTCCTCTTCCCCTTGCCTCCGCAGCTTGCCGGGGTGGACCGGGCCACTCTTCTACGGGCTGCTCTCGAGGGCCTCTGCTTCTCCATCAAGGCTAACCTGCTGCAACTTGAGAAAGTCTCTGGGGCAGGAATGAGCTGGATAGGAATCGGTGGGGGATTGTCCCGGAGCAGGACCATGGCCAAAATCCTGCCTCAGGTACTCGGGCAGCCGGTTTTTCAAGCTCAGCCAGAGGAGATTTCGGCGCTCGGAGCTGCCATCTGCGCCGCTGCTGGCGCTGATCGGTTCTTCAGCCTTGAGGAGGCACAGGCTGCCATGAAGACGAGCCTTCAGCTCCTGGAGCCGAGCCCGGGAGCCTCGCTGGAGTACGCTGATCAATTCGAACGCTGGACTCGCCTAGCGCAGGTGCTCGAAGAATTGGCGGAGGACTGAAGATGGCTTGGGAAAAGGAAAGAGAAGAAGTGCTCCGAACGGCTCAGCTCATGCTGGAGAAGAGCCTAGTGGTGGGAAGCGGGGGAAACGTCAGCCAGCGCCTTCCGGTCAGGGAGCAAGACCTCTTGGCCATCACCCCCAACCGCCGCTATTATGAAGACCTCCAGCCCTCAGATATCCCGGTGATCGATTTCGAAGCTGAGCCGGTGGAGGGGGAACTGGCTCCCTCCACCGAGGCCCTGCTTCACATTGGAATTTATCGCAACAGAAAGGATGTAGGGGCGGTGATTCACACCCACTCCACCTTCGCCTCCGTCCTGGCCATCGCTCATCTGGGAATTCCTCCCATTCTGGATGAGCAGGTCGTCCACCTGGGCGGGGAGGTAAAGGTGGCCGAGTACGCCCCACCCGGCTCGGAGGAGCTGGCTCAAAACGCGCTGGAGGCCCTAGGAAGCCGAAATGCCGTGCTCCTGGCCAACCATGGGATGGTGGGAGTAGGCCGGAACCTTCGTGAAGCTTTGACCGTCTGCGAGCTGGTGGAGAAGATAGCCCAGGCCTACCTTCTCGCCCGTCTCCTCGGCCGAGTAAACCCCCTGCCACCCGAGGTAATCGAGGCCGAAAAGGCCATCTTT
>CAZYDA010000083.1:0-4578 GCA_964645275.1 uncultured Dehalococcoidia bacterium
ATCCCCTTCTCCGAGGCTGCGCGAAGGACGTTCTCCGTCCCCGTCACGTTTATCTTGTACATAAGCTCTGGCTGAGGAACCCAGAAGACATACATGGCGGCGGCATGAAAGAGCACCTCACACTCCTCGAGGGCCTTCTGAAGGGATTGGAAATCCCTCAGGTCTCCGAAGGTCAGCTCTACCTCCAGACCTTCGAGGTTTCGGAGGTTGCTCTCCCTTCTCACCAGGGCCCTTACCCTGAAGCCCTGGCGGAGCAATTCCCGGACCAGATTGGCACCGATGAACCCGGTGGCTCCGGTCACCAGAGCCCTAGTTTTATCCGACTTCATCGAGTTCCCTAAGATAGGCCCTGAGGAATAGCCTTAAGTTCCTCCTCGCCCTCCAGGAGCCTCGGAAAACGCCCAGCAGGGCCAGCAAACTTAAGGGATGCTGGGCAAAGTAGCGGGCTGCTTTTCCAGCCAGCCAGTTTCCCCTGTGGTCAATGAATTGCTCAAACTGGGGTACTCTCTCCCTCGAGGTATCGGAGAGGAAACGAACGGCCACGAAAGGAATTCGGTGGGAGGAGGCAACCTCCGCTTCCCAGAAGTTCTCCATCTCCAGCACCTGAATCCCATATTTTTTGCCCAGGGCAATCTTCTCTTGAGGCTCGGGGATAAGCCGGGGGACCGTAAGCCCTCTCCCCCAGGAGAAGGGGAGACCGGAACGGGCAAGTGCCCGGGCTGCCAGGAGGGAGAGATGGTTGTCGCTGGAAAGTTCTCCTTCAGACCTGAACTCGAAAAGCCTTGAACAGATCACTGCCTCCCCATGCTTCAGGCTCTCCATGGTTCCTCCGCCGAAGCCACAGGAGAGCAGAAGCTTAGGCTCAAAGCTCCTGATGAGCAAGCTGGTCACCTCACCGGATTTCCGGCCTATCCCGGTTATGGTCACCGCTACATCCTTTCCCCACAGCCTCCCCGCCACTGTCCAGCCCCTCCCTAGCCCCGCCCTTTGCCTGCTTTCCAGCTCCTGAAGCGTCTCCTGAGCCTCAAGCGGCAGGGCGAAGAGGATACCGATCAGCGGCGTATCAGCGTCCATAGGGCGGAGGGACTCCTGCTCACCGCCTTGATTGCACCGGGTTCGAATCCGGAGTGTAAGGAGCAATTTTCGCAGCGCGGATCTCTCCCTGGGCCGTAGGCTTCCCAGCGGGTCTCGTTTAGGAGTTCGGCGAAGCTTGAGCAGTATTCGTCCGCCAGAAGGTAGCAGGGCCTTCTCCACCCCGCCGGGGCTCGGGTGGGGATGGCCCAAGGAAGACACTCGAGCTTCCTCTTACCGGCCAGGAATTCAAGGTACAAGTTGGTGTGGTAGAGCGGAAATAGCTTATGCCAGCCGATAACCTGCTGAAAGAATCTCCTGACCTCCTCCGGGGAGAGGAAGAGGTCCTCCTTTATCCCCTGAAAGTTAAAGGCGGGAGCAATCATCATCCCGTCAACGCTAAGGCTTGAGAGCAGCTCAAAGAGCTCCTTTATCTCACCCAAACTTACGCCCTTGAAGATGGTGGTATTGGTGAGCACCTTGAAGCCCGCAGCTTTAGCCTCCTTTATGCCGGCGATGGCCTCCTCGAAAACCCCCCTTCGCCCTACAATGTGCTCGTGAAATTCCTTCAGGCCGTCGAGGTGGAGCACAAAGCTGAAGTAGGGACTGGGCCTGAATTTGGGGAGCGACTTCCGAAGCAGCAGCCCATTGGTGCAGAGGTAGATGAACCTCTTCCGACGGACGAACTGCTCCACGATCTCGCCAACCTGTGGGTGAAGCAGTGGTTCTCCTCCACTTATCGAGGCTACCGGGGCCCCACTCTCCTCTAAGGCCCTAACGCAGTCCTCCAGGCTGAGATCTGGAGGCAGGGATTTGCTCACCTCCCGGATTCTCCCACAGCCAATGCAGGAGAGATTACAGCGCTCCGTTGGCTCGAGCATGAGCGTGAAGGCAAAACGTGCTCGGCCCTTAAGCTTATTTCCCAGGAGGTAGGTGAAAAGTCTAAGGGAAACCCTCAGCGGGAAGCCCATCTCCAAATCCTACGGCGGCTTAAAATTCCCTCTCCGTTGAAAAGAGGGCTAGCTCCCTCAGCCTTTCTTTCGGCGAGGGTCTCAGCGCTAGGCTGTCCAGCCGGGCCAGCGCCCGCCGACGATGCTCCTGGGCCAACTCCTGAGCGAATTCCCGGCTTCCGCAGTGCCCTAGGATCTCCATAGCTTGACTTACCTCCTCTTCCCGGAGCATCTTCCCTTGGTAAAGCTGGCGAAGCTCCTTAGAGCGCTCCAGAGCATGGACTACGGGGAGGGTCTTCTTCCGGCGGGAGAGGTCAGCCCCGGGTTTCTTCCCCGTCTTCCCTTCCTCTCCCCAAATCCCTAGAATGTCGTCCCTTATCTGGAAAGCCAAGCCCAGTTCCCTTCCGTAACCTCGTAAGGCAGTGGCGAGCTCCTCATCGTCCGTCCAGAGCTGAGCTCCCATCCAGCAGGCGCCCTCGAAGAGGGCAGCGGTCTTCCTCTCCACCATCTGGAGATATTCCTCAACCCGGACATCGGGCTTCTCCTCAAAGCTGAGGTCGAGGTACTGTCCCTCGATTACCTGGAGGCAGCTCTCCTCCAGTATTTGCAGTGCCCGGAGTATCTTGTCAGCTGGGAGGTTTCTCTCCCCGAGTCGCAGCACGGTGAGAGCGGCCAGGGCGTGAAGGGCATCCCCAGCATTGATGGCCTGAGACTTTCCCCAGATGGCCCAGACCGTCGGTCGGTGCCGACGTTCAAGGTCTTCATCCTGGACGTCATCATGGACAAGGGTGAAGTTATGCAGGAGCTCCAGAGCCGCCGCTGCGGGGAGGATTTCCCGGGGGTTGCCGCCCACGGCCTGGGCTACCAGCAGGCAGAGGGTGGAGCGAAGAAGCTTCCCCTCGACTGCCTGGGTCGGTCTTCCTTCCGGGTCGACCCAGCCTAGATGATAACGGAGGAGGGTATAAAAGGGCAGCTCCCGTTGCTCCAGGGATTTCTTAAGCTCTTCCTCTATCTCGGAGCGGTATTGTTCTAGAAAGGCAGGGGAACCTTTGGTAGCTGGCTTCACCCCAAACCCCCGAGCTTTATCCCGCGCTTCAGCTCTGGGAAGGAAGCCTTGATCTTCTGGGCAATCCCCTCAGCGTCTAACCCACAAAGGGAACGGAGCAGTGCCTGAGGACCATGAGGGATGAATTGGTCAGGTAGCCCGAGCAAGCTCATCTTTACATCTGCAATTCCCGACTCGGCCAGAAGTTGAAGGACCCGACTCCCTATGCCGCCGGCCACGGCGTTCTCCTCCACCACGATAAGCCTTCCGAGCTTGGCGGAATCTAAAATGAGCTCGGAGTCCAGAGGCTTGGCAAAGCGTAAATCCACCACCTGAGGCTCGATCCCCTCTCGGGAGAGGAGTTCAGCGGCCGAAAGCGCTGGGTGAACGGTGGAGCCGATGACCAGTATGGCAAGATCATCTCCCTCTCGCAGCCTCTCTCCCTTCCCCAGGGGTAATTCCCTGAGCTCAGCTTCTAGAGGCACGCCCAGTGCACTTCCTCGAGGGTAGCGTATTGCCATGGGTCGGCCGGCTCTTGTCGCAGTGAAGAGCAGGTGTTGCAGCTCGTTCTCGTCTCGGGGGGCGGCTATCAACAGGTTGGGAACGCAGCCGAGGTAGGAGAGATCAAAGGCACCCTGATGAGTTTTGCCGTCGTCGCCCACGATTCCTGCTCGGTCGATGGCGAAGACCACCGGGAGGTTCTGGAGACAGACGTCGTGGATGAGCTGATCGTAGGCTCGCTGCAGGAAGGTGGAGTAGATGGCCACGATGGGGATAAAGCCCTGGGTGGAAAGCCCGGCGGCCAGGGTAACGGCGTGCTGTTCGCAGATGCCCACATCGAAGACCCGCTCGGGGAACTCCTCAGCCACAATCTTTAATCCGGTGCCCTCCAGCATGGCAGCGGTGATGGCCACCACTCTGGGGTTCTGGCGGAAAAGCTTGAGAACGGTCTGGCCGAAGACCTGACTGAAGGAGGGCGCTCCCTTCCCCTTTGAGGGGGGAGGAACCCCGTGAAAGCTGACGGCGTCGGATTCCGCTGGTGGATAGCCCTTCCCCTTCTGGGTGAGCACATGAACCAGGGTGGGCTTGCGTGGGTAAAGCTTGGCCCATCTCAAGGCCTCTTCCAGCTCCTCAAGGGAATGGCCATCGACCGGACCGATATAAGCAAACCCCAGCTCCTCCCAGAAAGTGGGCAGGAGTTGGCGTTTGAAGCCTTCCTTGGCCGCTTGGCCAAGCTTTAAGAGCGGTCCCAGGCGGGGGAAGCGACCAGCCAGCCGGGAGGTCCGCTCTTTCATCCGGGTGTAACGGGGATCAAGCCTGATCCGTTGCAGCAGGCGACTCAGTGCCCCTACGTTAGGGGAAATGGCCATGCCATTGTCGTTGAGGACTACGGTCAGCCTCTCCCCCAGGTGTCCAGCATGATTGATGGCCTCAAAGGCCATCCCACCAGTGAGGGCACCGTCTCCGATGATGGCCACTACATGATGCTCCTTCCCGCTGAGGTCGCGGGCC
>CAZYDA010000084.1:0-4524 GCA_964645275.1 uncultured Dehalococcoidia bacterium
ACCAATCGCGGATGTTCTCCATCCAGTTGAGGTATACCTTGGTGAATCGCTCGGGAATGATCTCGATCTCTCCGTCGAGAACGGCCCTCATCGCCGGCTGCGCCAACTCCTTCATTCGAATGAACCACTGCTTAAGGGCCAGTGGCTCGACCATGGTATTGCAGCGGTAGCAGTGACCCACCCTATGGGTATAGGGCTCAGTTCGAGTAAGCAAACCTTTTTCCTGAAGCTCATGAATTAAGGCCTCCCGGCAGGCAAAGCGGTCCTTGCCCTGGTAAGGACCGGCGTTCTCGTTCAAGGTGGCATCCGGGTTCATGATGTTTATCAGCGGCAGGTTATGTCGCTGAGCGATCTCGAAGTCTGTGGGATCATGAGCGGGGGTGACCTTGACCGCCCCAGTGCCAAATTCAGGGTCCACCACCTCATCGGCGACAAGAGGTATCTCCCGTCCCAACACAGGCAGAAGGGCAGTCCTGCCGAGGAGGTGGCGATAGCGGGCATCCCTCGGATTTACAGCCACAGCGGTATCTCCCAGGAGGGTCTCCGGACGGGTGGTGGCCACCTCTATGAAGCCACCTTCCTTCAAAGGGTAGCGGATATACCACAGGTGCCCGGAGATATCTCTGTGCTCTACTTCAAGGTCGGAGAGGGCGGTAAGGCATCTTGGGCACCAGTTGATGATGCGCTCCCCCCGGTAGATCAACCCCTTGTTATAGAGATTGACGAAGGTCGTGCGCACGGCTCGGCTGGGGCCGGGATCCAAGGTGAAGCGCTCCCGGGTCCAGTCGCAGGAGGCGCCAAGCTTCTGGTGCTGCTGACGGATGATCCCGCGGTACTTGTTGGTCCACTCCCAAGCAAGCTCGAGGAACTTATCTCTACCCAGGTCATGCCGGGTTAAACCTTTTTTTGCCAGCTCCTGTTCTATCACCCAGTGAGTGGCAATGCTGGCATGATCTTCCCCAGGAAGCCAGAGGGTAGGCTCGCCTTCCATCCGATGCCAGCGGGTGAGGATGTCCTCCAGAGTGCAGGTCAGGGCATGCCCCACATGCAGCTCGCCGGTGACGTTCGGCGGGGGCATGATTATAACAAAGGGTCTCTTTTTGGGGTCAATCTGGGGGGTGAAATACCCTTTCTTTAGCCAGAACTCATACCACTTTTCCTCCCTGTCCTTGGGGTCGTAAACCTTTGGAAGCTCACTCGAATAGGCCATATTCCTCTTTTAAATTTAACGAATTCCCTCGGATATGGCAAGGCCGCTTAAGGATGATATAATCAAGAGGTAAAGGGAAGCACGATGGTTGGGATGGAGGAGCTAAATAGAGAGATAAGAAGCTGTCGGGGATGTCGGCTAGCTGAGACTCGAACAAATGCCCTTTGCGGCGAAGGCAACTTGAGGGCCAGGCTCATGCTGGTGGCTCAGGCACCTGGAGAGAACGAGGACCGGGAAGGGAAAATGTTTATCGGCCCCTCGGGGAGGGTGCTGAACGAGCTGCTAAAGGAGGCCGGAATTGCTCGAGAGGAAGTCTACATGACGAACCTGGTTAAGTGCAAGCTTCCCGGGTACCGGAGGCCAAAGCCGGACGAGATCCAGGCTTGCAGCCGTTACCTTGACCGGGAGATAGAGCTAGTAAACCCGGCCGTAATAGTTCCCCTAGGATACTATGCCACCAGGTACATCTTCGAGAAGTACGGCCTCGACCTGCCGGCTAAGTCGGAGTTCCACCAAGTCTACGGCCAGCTCCTCCTGGGCGAGAGGAAGGTGTTCCCCCTTCAGCATCCGGCCGCTCTCCTCTACGATGAGTCAGCCAAAGAGAAACTGGTGAAGAATTACCGCAAGCTGAAGGTGCTATCCAGGGATTGCAAATGGTACTCCGTATGCCCTATGAAGTGGTTTTATGAGTCGGGGAGGTTGAGCCGGAGGTGGATTGAGCTCTATTGCAAGGGAGATTGGGAGAGCTGCACCAGATATCAAATGGAAGAAAAAGGAGAGCCGCACCCGGACTGGATGCTCCCAGACGGGAGCCTGGATGAGAGCTTGAGCAATCCCTAGACCTCCAGCTCCATGCCCTCGAAGGCCAGCTCGATATCAGCCCCCAGTTCCCCGGCCAGCTCCTCTGCCTCTCTCCTTATCTCGGACTCGAACTGCGGGCTGAGGTGAATAAAGGTTAGCTTTGGAAGGTAACCCTTAAGCTCACGGAACTTCCTAAGCTCCTGGCCGGCGAGGCTGGGGGTCAGGTGCCCAGCCTCCTCCGCCTGGGAGGCAAACCTATTTGGCAGGGTAACGTCCAAGAGGAGGAGCTGGGGGGAGATATGGTCCCAGCAGGAAGCAACTCCGGGACCGGTGTCCCCAGAGTAGAAGAAGCTGCGCTCGTCCTTCGAGACGAGATAGCCCACCGTGGGGGCGGAGTGCCTTACGGGAAGAGGAAGAACCTGGTAATCCTCAACCAGGATCTGCTTGTAGGGCTCAAGGGGAAGGAGCCTGAGGGTGGGATTTTCCCTGGAGGGCCTTTCGGCAAGCTTAGGGTATATCAGCCCATCTATGAGGTGGGAAGAGAGGACTTCCAAAGTCTCCTTCAGGCCGTAAACCTTGATGGTGGCCCGATAGAAGCGGTACAAGGCCAGGGCGGGGATATCCCTGAGATGGTCATAGTGCCCGTGGGTGAGCAGGATGGACCTGATTTGCTCCTGCTCCGAAAAGGTGAGGGAGGAGGTAAGGCCCCCGGCATCCACTGCCAGAACGTTATCCACCAGCAGCGAGACGAGCCTGGTTTGCCTTGACTCGAAGTTATGGGCTCCCAAAATCCTTAGCCTCAATTTGCCTCCTTCCCCTTTTAGGTGCCTCTCTGGTTCCCCCAAAGGAGTATTTGAAGTCGAGTGGAAAATCGAAAGCTCCTCCTGCTGCAGAGCTCAGCCAGCCAGCGACTCCTTCGGGCTAGGGTTCTCCTGTCCTGAGCCTGAGGCATGAGGATAACTTTCTCCGGGGGTAAATCAAACTCTTTCAGCAAATCCTCAAGCTCTTCCAGATCTCCCTCCTCCTCCATCACGAATTTAAAGAAGCTAGAGGGCAGGGTGGAAAAGAACTGCAGGACCTGAGGCACTTCCCGTCGCTCCCGGGGAACCTCTGAATTGGAAAGCTTTGGGGAGACGCTCCAGCGGCTTACCAGGGGTAAAAGGTCCTCCCTTGGCAGGAGGGTGCCATTGGTCTCAACCTCAATGAAGACCTCCCGGTCGAGAAGCAGGAGGAGCTGGAGGAGTTCCTCCTGCTGAAGCAGGGGTTCCCCTCCGGTAACGACGAGATAGCGAGGATGTAATTTCGAGATTTGCTGGCTGACCTCCTCAGGCTTGAGCCTCAGGGTCACCTCCCCTGGATCGTAGGCCTGCCAGTCCCAAGTATATCTGGTATCACACCACCGACAGGTGAGATTACAGCCAGCCAGCCTCAGGAAGGCGGCTGGCTCTCCCAGTCCCACCCCCTCCCCCTGGAGTGAGGTGAATATCTCCGGCCTTCCATCAGGCATTTTACTTACCAGCAAGCCTCCCCTCCCTCCTAAGCCTCTGCACCAGCGGATCCTCGCGCCCGGCCTCAGCGAAGCCCTTTGCCCTGAGTCGGCAGCTATCACACTCCCCACAAGGAACCTCCCCTCCCTCATAGCAGCTCCAGGTATGCTCCAGCGGGGCCCCCAGCTCCATCCCCAGGCGAATGATCTCCGCCTTGCTCTTGAAAACCAGAGGAGCCTCAACCTTAAATTTCACCCCATATTGAGTGCCAAGCTTGCTCCCTTGATTTAAGGCCTCGGCTAGCCTTTCAAAGTATTCCGGGCGGCAGTCTGGATAGCCACTCCAGTCTATTACGTTGGCAGCAATGAGCACGGCAGCCTCAATCTGATCAGGGTCCAAGCCCTTCTCTTCGATGAGGAAGAGCGCCTCGCTCTCCAGCAAGGCTGCGGCCAGGGAGATAAACAGGGTGTTGCGCAGGGGGACGTAGGTCGGCGGGATATCGGGGGATTCCTCACGGGGAACCGCTATTAGTCTATTGGTCAGGGCCGAGCGCCAGGCCAGATCCTTGAAGAAGGAGACATCGAGAACCTGGTGCTTTATTCCCAGGATCCGGGCTACCTTCCTGGCCGCCTCAATCTCCTTCCTATGCCTTTGCCCATAGTAGAAGGTCAGTGCCCTCAGCTCATATCCCTGGCGTTTGGCCCAGGCAGCCAGCGTGGTGGAGTCCAAGCCACCGGACAGCAGAATTACTCCCAGCTTCCTATTCGAAGTACTCGGCATATTGCCTCGGCGACTCCCAGATCCTTACCTTCCAGACAAGCTCCCCATACATCCGGCGTACCTCCTCGAAGAGGCGTCGCGCCATGACCTCAGTGGAGGGATTTTCCTCGGGGAAGAGATAGAGCCGGGCTCCTTCAACCCGTCTCAGGGCCTGAACCAGCTCCTCGTCCTGATCGTTCAGCAGGAAGGCGTGATCCCAGTGACTTTCAATCCACTGGCCAATCCTCTGCTTGACTTCCACGAAGT
>CAZYDA010000085.1:0-4427 GCA_964645275.1 uncultured Dehalococcoidia bacterium
CCCTCCCGGCCGGGTGTGGCGATGAGGAGTACCTCAGAGTCTACGAGGAGATCCTAGTCCCCGTGGCTCACCGATTTGGGCCCCAGCTAATACTTGTCTCCGCTGGCTTTGACCCTCACTGGGCTGATCAGATCGCCATGATGGAGCTGAGTCTTTCCGGCTTTGCCCGAATAGTGGAGCTTTTGAAGGGCCTGGCAGAGGAACTATGTGAGGGCAGGCTCATCTTCACCCTGGAAGGGGGGTACAACGTCCGGGCGCTCTCCCACGGGGTGAAGTCAACCCTGGGGATACTGCTGGGGGAGGGGCCGGGGGAGGACCCACTGGGACCGAGGGGAGGGCGGGGGAAGTCAACCCAGGTGGGCTCGATCCTGGAGGCAGTGAAGAAGGTTCAGCAGCTCTAAAGCCCTCTGAAAGTCCGGAGAAGCTGGTTAGCTTCCGGGGTCGTTAAAGGTGAGGCCACTTTCCGGCATTCGGGTCGTTGAGCTGGGCGAGTACGTCTCTGCCCCCTTCTGTGCCAAGCTCCTGGCGGACTTCGGAGCTGAGGTGGTAAAGGTGGAGAGGCCTGGCCAGGGAGATATCGCCCGGAATTATGGACCTTTCCCGAAAGATAAGCCGCACCCGGAGAGGGGTGGCCTCTTCCTCTTTCTGAATACCAGTAAAAAGGGCATCACGCTGAACTGGGAGACCGAGGCCGGAGTAGAGATCCTCAGGAGGCTCATTCAGCTTTCCGATGTGGTGGTGGAGAACTTTCCCCCGGGAACCCTGGAAAACCTGGGGCTGGGGTATGAGGTGCTAAAAGCCTTGAACCCCAAGCTCATTCTGGCCGCAATTTCCTGCTTCGGTCAGACTGGCCCCTACCGGGAGTTCAGGGGCGCAGACATCGTAGCTCAGGCTATGGGCGGGCTGATGTGGCTTACCGGCCTTCCCGATCACCCTCCGCTCAAGCTGCCTGGGCCTCAGGCAGAGTATCAGGCTGGACTGCTCGCTGCCATAGCCACCCTGGCAGCTATCCTCTGGCGCGAGGAGGACGGCCGAGGGCGGCTAATTGACGTCTCGGAGATGGAGGTGGTGGCTTCCCTCCTCGAGGGAGCCCTGCTGAGCTATGCCTACAGCGGGACCATCCGCCAGCGCCGAGGTGCTCCTCCCCAGGCAGGTTGCCGGGATGGCTTTCTCCTTCTTCCTCCAGATCTTTACCAAGAGGACTTCAAACGTCTGGTGAGCACCCTCTCGCCCCCTGATCTCGAGAACCAGGCGGTGGGGGAGGTCTTTCGCCGGGCACAGGAGTGGCGCCTGCCCGTGGCCCCGGTAAGGGAGATAACGGATTCCTTAGCCGATCCCCAGCTTAGAAATCGCGGCTTCTGGCAAGAGCTTGAGCACCCGCTTATGGGCCGAGTGACCCTCCCGGCTTCGCCCTTCAAGGCGGAGGACCAGGACTGGACTGAATTTGGACGAGCCCCGCTCTTGGGAGAGCACAACGAGGAAGTCTATTGCGGCTGGCTGGGGTACTCAAAAGAAGAGCTGGCCGAACTAAAAGCCGGGGGAATTATCTGATGTCGAAAGCACCACTTGAGGGGATAAGGGTCATAGAGCTGGGTCAGGTCTATGCCGGACCATTTGCCACTCGGCTCCTGGCCGACCTGGGGGCAGAGGTGATAAAGGTGGAACCGCCCTGGGGGAGGGGTGTGCTTCCTGGGCCCGGATCAGACTACCCCGATGGAGAGCCAGGGGAGAGGCCTTACAATCGCCTGGCCTTTTATAACGAACTTAACCGCAATAAATATGCCCTCTGCCTGGACCTTTCCCAGCCAAGGGGGCGGGAGATCTTTCTCAAGCTGGTGAGCGTCAGCGATGTGGTGGTGGAGAATTTCAGTCCCCGGGTGCTGGAGAACCTTGGGCTGGATTACCCTCACCTTCGGGAGGCGAAGCCGGACATCATTCTGGTTTCGATTTCGGCCTATGGGGGAAGCGGCCCATATCGGAATTACGTTGGCTTCGGTCCTCAAGTTGAGGCCTTGGCTGGCTTTCTCAAGCTTGTAGGATATCCAGGCAAGTCAGTTGGAGCGGGGGTAGCTTATGCTGATGCCACCGCCGGGGCCCTGGCCGCCTTCGGCACGCTGCTGGCGCTGCGGCATCGTAAGCTCACTGGCCAGGGGATGCACCTCGACCTCTCCATGCTGGAGGCGCTGTCCTTTCTGTTGGCCGAGGAAGTGCTGGACTGGGCGATGAACCGTCGAATTCCTCGACCAAGAGGCAACTCTCACTCGGGCCTTGCGCCTTATGGCTGTTACCGCTGCCGAGGAGAGGATAAGTGGGTGGTCATCGCTATATCCAGGGAGGAGGAATGGCAAGCACTCTGCCAGGCAATGGGTTGGCCCGAGCTGGCGGAGGAGGAAAGGTTTTCCACCCCGGCGCGGCGGAAGCAACATGAGGAGGAGTTGAACCAGCTGATGGAGGAATGGACCCGCCGGCAGGACCCATGGGAGGTTTTGCAAACGCTTCAGGGGGCAGGGGTGGCCTGCGGGGTGGTGCAGAATCCGGCTGAGTTGCTCTCCGACCCTCACCTGCGGGAGCGAGGCTTCTTCGAAGAGGTGACCCATCCGGAGGCTGGCACCCATCCCCATCCTGGCACTCCCTGGAAGCTGAGTGACTTCAGACCGCGCCTCCACCCCTCCCCCCTCTTTGCAGAGCACAACTGGTATATCCTTCGGAAAATAGTGGGAATCTCTTCGGAGGAGTTCGAGCTGTTGCAAAGCCAAGGGGTGATAACCTCCTCGCCGAGGCTGGAGTAGAGAGCGGTAAGGTTGTAAAATGAGGCAGAGGGCGATAAGGAGGTTCAGAGATGGAAAGGGCAAAGCTTCTTTTTGGTCCGGCTGGAGTTCCTCACAGTGCTCCCTCACGCAGCACCACGGTAGGGATGGAGGAGGTGAGTCGGCTGGGACTGGATTGTATGGAGGTGGAATTCGTCCAGGGAGTCCGGATGAGCGAGGCCGGAGCCCTCGAGGTAGGTCGGGTGGCTGCCGACCTCCGGCTAAAGCTTAGCGCTCACGGACCTTACTTCATCAACCTCAATGCCAAGGAGGAGGAGAAGGTCATCGCCAGTCAGGAGCGGATCTACCAGGCGGCCCACATCGCTCGTCTCTTTGGGGGCACCGGCGTGGTCTTCCACGCCGCCTTCTACCTTAAGGATCCACCGGAGAGAGTCTACGAGACGGTGAAGCGGAACCTGGCCACGGTGGTAAATCGTCTGGTAAAGGAGGGGAAGGAAATCTGGCTTTATCCGGAGACCACGGGCAAGGTCACCCAGTTCGGCACCTTGGAGGAGGTGCTGCGGCTGAGCCAGGAGCTGGAATGGGTCGCTCCCTGCATAGACTTCGCCCATCTTCACGCCCGAACCCATCGGCTTAACTCCTACCAGGAGTTCTCCTGGATGTTGGACCAGGTCGGCGAGAAGCTGGGGCGGAGGGCGCTGGAGAACCTCCACATCCATGTTTCCGGGATCGAGTATGGCAAGCAGGGAGAGAAAAGACATCTCAACCTTCGAGAGTCCGACTTCCGCTTCGAAGAACTCCTCCAGGCGCTCAAAGAACACAATGCGAGGGGCCTGGTCATCGCCGAATCACCGAACCTGGAGGAGGATGCTTTGCTCCTCAAGCGAACCTACGAAAGGCTCTAGGAAAGGGGAGCGGAGCATGTCTCACGAACATGACTACTCCTTCATGGATCGGCCGGAGATACTGGAGGTCCTTTTCCCGGTGGCTTATTCCCCGCTCTATTTCCGGGTGCCCAGCTATCCCCTGCCTGGCATCACTCGCTTTATCGAGGTTGAGACCGGGATCAAAGTCGGCTGCGGATTCTGGGTTCGGGGAAAGGAATTTCCGACCATTCTTTATTTCCATGGCAATGGAGAGGAAGCCCCCGGCTACGAGTGGATCGCCCGGTTTTACAATGATAGGGGGATCAACCTTTTTGTGGCTGACTATCGGGGCTACGGCCTCAGCAATGGTAGGCCGACCGTTTCCAACACGCTGTTCGATGCCCATCAAATCTTTCGCTCTCTCAAGGAAATTATCCGGAGAGAGGGGTATAGCTTTAACCTCTTCGTTATGGGTCGCTCGCTGGGAAGCCTGCCAGCCATTGAGCTGGCCTATCATTATCAGGATGAGCTCAAGGGGTTAATCATAGAAAGCGGCTCAGCCAATAACTTCCGCCGCCTGTGGAGCTACTTGAGGCTCCGGGAGAAGGAGAAGCTGCTTGAGGAAAGCCCGATCCTCAATAAGGTGAAGGTCAGATCCATTCGCATCCCAACCTGTATCATTCATGGAGAGCTTGACGAGCTTCTTCCCTTGGAGGAGGGAATAGAGCTTTACAATAATTCTGGAGCGGCGGAAAAGAACTTGCTCATCGTTCCTGGCGCCGGGCACAACGAT
>CAZYDA010000086.1:0-4137 GCA_964645275.1 uncultured Dehalococcoidia bacterium
GTGCACGCCGTCAAGGTGGATGACTCCGGGGATGGCCTGCGCCTTCTCCAGGAGCAGTTGGGCCACAAGAGCATAGCCACGACTATGCGCTACAGGAAGGTTTCCGGAAGGGAACAGCAGGAGTGGTACGAGAAGCTCTGGCAAGGTGAAAATGAGTAAGCTTATTTGCTTTGCCCGAAATAGGCGGCCCGACCTGGATAAGAGTGACAATGGGGTCGAAGGGGGACGTTATGCCACCGCAAATTGAAATTATGGCCGGCAAGCTGGGAGATATCTTCTGGGATCTACCCTCCTGGCTGATTTACCCCCCAGGACTTGACCTGGGCTGCACCATCTATGTCGCCAACCCCGCCGAGGTGGAGAAGGAATATTCCCTGATGGCCCGGCTTGTCAGGGATACCAAACTGATAAATGAGGAAGCTTTGCCTGTCTACGGGCATACCTGGTTTAAGGTCGCGCCGGGGGATTTCGTCCGCCTCTACGGGGCGCTTCGCTTTGATGAGACCGGGGTTGACCTGGTGGTCGATCTTATTGAGCGAGAGACGGAAGAGGTGGCCGACTCGGTAGCAACCCGATTAGCGGCGCCTGCTGGAGCTTTGCCGCCATCCTGGCCGGGGGTTCCTGAAGCCCCGGAAGCGGGCATTGACTGGAGCTCAATGCTGATGATGGTGGTGATGACGGGCATGATGGGAATGGTGGTGACCTCTGCAGTCAGGCCGGTGAAGGAAAAAGAGAGGGCGCTGAAAGAGGAAAGAAAACTGCCGCTGCATCGGAGGGGAGAGTAATGCCTGGAGAGTTTTACATTGAAGGTAAAAAGGAGAAGGTTGATATTTCACAGATACTGGACAACCAGTCTGAGCTTAAGGCTAAAAGTGACGCTATAAGAAGTCAAACCGATAAGCTGGCCGGGCTATCCCCAGTGTCAGGTTCAGTTGCTCAGGACTGGATCGCCGAGTCTAATGTCGTCCTCATCGGCAATGCCGGCACCAGGCATAAAGTTCACTCGCTCCTCATCTCCATCCACAACCTGGTCGGAACAGCGATCACCGTCAGACTTTACCTGCCGATAAACGGGGTAGAGCGCAAGGTCTACGAGCAGGTCTTCGACGCCACCAGCGATCCGCCGGGGCTGTGGATAATAAACGGCACAGTGGGGATTTGCAATGCTTTGAGGGTGACCTTGCAAAGCAACAACGCCGATGACAGCGGCAAGGTCATTGATTATGACTACATGCTGGAGGCGATGTAATGAGCCTGTTAATTAAAGTGGAGGCCAAAGCTGAGCTATATGCCGTCGACCCCACGCCAGGCGCCGAGCGAGCTGGCGAGCTGATCAGGGTGAGGGCCGGAGAGGGCGGCAAAAGCTATCTTAAGGTGTGCGTCCAGAACAGCGCAGGTAACTGGGAGTGGATCCAGATCGGGGTAAGCACATGACGGTTTATGCTCATCAAATCACACCAGACCCTGTCTTCGGTGCCGGCATAAGCCGGGTAGGGAAAAGCATTTGCCGGCAGTCCAATGGGCGGTTATGGGTTGTCGCCACGCTGGACGATGCCAATCGCACTTTGAGGGCATTTTACTCCGATGATGGTGGGCAAACATGGTCTGTGGACGCTGATCTGGGCATTAATACAAAAGAGCCTTGCATTTGCGTTGACGGTCAGGATGTATTGCATGTGGCCTGGGCGACCTACGATGTTACGCCGCGCTCCGTGCTGCACCGACGAAGAACATCGGCAGGTTGGCAGCCGGTCGAGACCATTGAGTCAGGCAGTTATTATGATCCGGAACGAGTAATGCTGGCCGTTGACGCGAATGATGTTGTGCACTGCCTCTACTATTGGTATCCAAATGCAACCAGAGACGAGATGAAATATTGTCGGAGGAATGGTAGCTGGGGGGCACCAGAGGTTGTGTATGGATATGATGGTTATTGTCATCCGGGGGGCATAGTTATTGACGATGAGGGGAATGTCCACAGCTCCAGCAAAGTTCCGGCTTCCGGCAATGTCCGGTATTGGGTTAGGGACGCAGCCACGGGGAACTGGAGCTTTGAGAGCGTTGGCAATATCCCCGGAACCTGGTGGTACTCACAGGTCATGCTTGATGAGAACGGCTACCCGCACATAATAGTTGATTATACGGCTTATCAAGAAGGTCAAGGTTGTTATTGTGAATTCCGTTGGGATGGCGCAAGTTGGCAGGCACATATGGATATTTGGGGCGGCACAGGCGGGTTTAGTGTGGGGGCATATGCCGGGGATACGCCGATTACGCTGGCTATTCGCATAAGAAGCTCTTATTACCTGGTCTTACTTTATAAAAATCCTCCCTATACCGGCGGCTGGGGCGCCGAGGACTCGCTCTCTGTGGCGGTAACCCAGGTTAATCAGCTTTACGCTCGGTTCCCGATAGTGAGCGGGGCAAGAACCAATCAACCTGAAACAGGCTTTGCCGGCATATACAGGGCGCAGGCAGATAGCTCACTCTGGTATTTTACGACCCATGACCTGGCCTGGCCCGTGGGCGAGACCGAATACCAGACCATGGTTGGCGGCCCATTATCGTGGGACTGGAAAAAGTGCCGTTACGAAGGGGAAGAAAAGTGCCCACGCGGCTCCCCTGTTAGCTGGGATTGGGCCGCTCCGGTTGCGGGCGGACCTGAACAGACTCCACAGGGAGGCCCAACAGGCTTTGTGTGGGGCAGCGAATAAAACATTCGTATCATATGCGCAGAGGGGTGAGACAATGCGCTATGCGATAGTTTCCCGAGGCTTAAGTCGGGATCGGCTTGAGGCAGAAGCGTTGAAGGTAGGGGCGGAGGAGATCAGGACAGCAAGGCTCCTAAACCAGGTGTTCTGCGAGCTGGATGATGAGCAGGCAGAGGCCCTGTCCAGAATTCCTGGCCTGACGGTAAAGCCGGTAAAGGAGTACAGGGCCGACCAGGTGTCGGCGGCGCCGCCGGCAGTGGAGACCTTCTCTCAAGTCTTCCAACTCCTGAGGTCATACTTTGCCCCACCTTTGACCGGCGCTGGCCTCACCGTGGCCGTGCTGGACACCGGCGTGCGAAAGACGCATCGTTCGCTCCGGGGGAAGGTGGTCTACGAAGCCAACTGCACTGATTCTCCTGCTTCAGACGATGTCTTCGGCCATGGCACACAAGTGGCTTTCGTGGTTTGCGGGGGACAACACGGTGAGGAAAAAGCCGGGGTGTCGCCCGGGGCCTGGGTGATGAACATAAAGGTAATAAACGATGAGGGAGTAGGCACCGACGAAAGTGTGGTTGACGGCATTGACCTTGCGTGCGATCTGGCAAAGAGGGCAAAAGAGGACAGGCTTCAGGCCACCGATAAGATGTACCCCAATATCGTGAACCTCAGTCTGGGAGGCGAGGATGACGGCGATCCCGAAAATCCGGTGAGGGCTGCCTGCCGCCAGGCAATCAGCGACTATGGCTTAGAAGTCGTTGCTGCCGCCGGCAATTTTGGCCCGAAGATGACCACCATCGCCGTCCCCGCCTGTGATCCAGAGGTGGTCGCCGTCGGTGCGCTACAAACCCTCAGCGATTTCGAAATTTGGGAAAGGTCATCGCGTGGGCCTACTGTGCAGGGGGAGACCAAGCCTGACTTCGTCATGTGGGGCACCGACCTGGAAATGGCAAGCAATAAGGCCGATGACGAGTATGTCACCAAGTCTGGAACAAGCTTTGCAGCCCCCATGCTCTCCGGACTAACCGGCCTTTTATGGGAGAGCGGACGAAGAGCCTATGGTGATTGGTGGCAGTTCCGGTGGACTGAGGCGAGGAAAGTAGCCCCTTTCTTCTGCGTCAAGTCCCCTGAAGGTGCGCTGAAGAAGGACAACACATACGGCTTTGGTTTGCCGGCGATGGGAAGTATGCTAACGCAAATGGCCCGACCAATACTAAGGCCGGAAGAGGCACTGGTAAGGATGCTGCCGCTAATTGCAATGGTAGGACTGATGAGAGGAGTCGTCAGGATCTCTTAGGGTTCACTTCAATGTGGCAAGGAGGTAATTACAATGCCTGGGGAAGCGATAATCACGATAAGAAACAAAAGCTGGAGGGTTTACCTCGCCACCACTCCTCAGGAACTGGCGCGTGGCCTGGGAGGGCTTCCC
>CAZYDA010000087.1:0-4055 GCA_964645275.1 uncultured Dehalococcoidia bacterium
CCAGTTAAGGGGGAGTGGGAGAACATAAATAAATACGTTTACGAACACTCCCAGATGAAGTTCAGCCGCTTTTGCCTGAACTCCATCCTCGATGACCCCCCGACTATCTCCAGCCTCTGTGAGTGCCTCACCGTACTCATACCGGAGGCCAATGGCGTAATGGTGGTTGACCGGGAGGACCCGTCAGTAACACCACTGGGGATGACTTTTCTTGAGCTTCTCGGCATGAGCGTGGGGGCACAAACCCCAGGGTTTTTAGGACATGCCCGAGCCTATCTCACCTCAGAAAAGTTCCTTGCAGCCGAGGGAGGTATTAAGCGAGTGGTCTGGATATCGAAGCGGCTGAAGGAAGAGTTAAGGCAGGGGCTTCAAGAGGCCTGTCAAAGGGCTGGAGAGTCGGATTTGCTCGATAAGATAGGTGATGGGGAGAAAACCCCCACAGTGGAGGATCTCCTCTCCTTCATCCAGGAGAAGGAACACCCAGCGCTGAACATGCCCCCGATAATGTGATGGCTAAAGTAGAGCTGCCAAAGGAAAAGTGGACCGGTCGGGTGAGGGAAGTAAAGCTGGGAGATGGTGGACGCCGCAGGGTGACCCTGGGCGGTGCCTCAGCTCTCCCCTTTCTTAAGGAAGAGGGCTCCCTTCCCAACCCACCCCGCATAGCCATCGAGCTCCGTGACGACGGGGGGCTCAGCTTCCCCGAGACCCTTCGCTCAGCTTGGGGAAAGGTTCTAGAGAATCCGGGAGCCTGGGCCCGCCGAGCAGCCGAGCTTGGCCCTGACCTTCTGGTCCTGCGGCTAGTAAGTGCTCACCCGGAGTACGGGAACACTGGTAAAGCCGAGGCTAAGGAGGCTGTGAGCCAGGTTCTCTCCGCGGCAGACCTCCCGTTGATCGTCATCGGCCCAGAGTTGCCGGAGAAGGACAATGAGGTTCTAACGGCTGCCTCAGAGGTGGCTCGAGGGCAACGGATCGCCCTGGGTAATTGTGTCGCCGATAACTACCGTACCATCGCCGCCTGCTGCCTCTCCGATGACCATGTGGCTATTGCCAAAACTCCACTGGACATAAATCTCGCCAAGCAGCTCAACTCACTGCTCTCCGACATAGGATTGCCACCCGACTCAATAATGGCTGATCCAGATACAGGAGCTTTGGGGTATGGGCTGGAGTACGGTTACACCGTCGTCGAGCGCCTGCGGCTGGCAGCTCTCATGGGCGACTCCTCTGCTGCTGCCCCAGTCATCGTCCACCCCGGTGCGGAGACCTGGCGGCACAAGGAAATCAAAGTGGCTCAAGGCATACCCCACACCTGGGGCAAACTTGAAGAGCGGGCGGTAGCCTGGGAAGCCATCACTGCCCTTGCCCTCATCCACGCTGGGGCTGATGTGGTGGTGATGTGCCATCCCAAAGCAATTGAACTGGTGAAAGCGGCCATGGAGAAACTTTCCACAAGGTAAAGATATGGCCTTGACCGGACTGGAGATCTACAAGCTCCTGCCCAAGACGAACTGTCGTAAGTGCGGTTTTCCCACCTGCCTGGCCTTCGCCATGAAGCTGGCTGCTGGGCAGGCAGAGCTTTCAGCCTGCCCGGAGCTGAGTCCGGAAGCCAGGAAAACCCTGGAGGATGCCCTGCGCCCTACAATGCAACTGGTAACCCTGGGCCGTGGCGAGGGGAAGATAGAGATAGGTGGTGAGGCGGTCATGTTCCGCCATGAGAAGACCTTCCTCCACCCTCCCGGCATCCTGCTCCGACTCCGTGATACTCTCCGCCCAGAAGATGCTCAGCAGCTAGTAGAAGAGGTGGCTGAGTACAGCGTTGAGAGGGAGGGCATAAGGCTCACCTTGAACGGCTTCGCCCTAGAAAATATCTCCGGGGAATTAGCCTCCTTCACCAACCTGGTGGAGATAGCAAGTGCCAAAGATCTTCCTTTGCTCCTCATCTCCTCCAACCCCGCGACACTCAAGGTCGCTCTGGAGAAGGTGAGCCATCTCAGGCCAGCCATCCATGCTGCCACCAAGGACAATGCTGCGGAGTTCTTCGAACTTGCCAAGGGGTTCTCCTGCCCGCTGGTGGTGCGTAGCCTGAATGGCCTTGAGGAGCTGGCTGAGCTCACTGACAAAGCCAACGAGGCTGAGCTCAGGGATCTAATTCTCGACCCTGGACGTCGTGGGTTCTATGACTCTCTATTGGACCTTACCTACATCAGGAGGTTGGCTTTAAGAAAGGGTTTCCACTCTCTGGGCTACCCCGTCATCACCTTTCCTGGGGAGGGAGCTGCCTCGCCAGAGGAGGAGACGCTCCTTGCGGCACAGCACATCATCCGGTATAGCAGCCTCATCGTACTGGATCACTTCTCGCCTTCGCTGCTTTTTCCCCTGCTTGTCCTGCGGCTTAATCTCTACTCCAATCCGGAGACTCCGCTTCAAGTACGTGGGGGCCTTTACCCAGTTAACGACCCCAATGCGGCCAGTCCTCTTCTCGTCACCACCAACTTCTCCCTTACCTACCATTGCATTCGGGATGAGCTTGAGGCCGGTGGATGGCGAGCTTGGCTCCTGGCATGCGATACTGGAGGCCTCTCTGTCCTCACTGCTCTGGGAGATGCCAAGTTCAACGGAGAGCTCATCGCCCGGTCGGTGAGGGAGTATCAAGTAGAGAAGAAAATAGAACACCGCAGCCTAGTTCTCCCTGGAGTGGCTGCAGTGTTGAGGAAAGAGGTGGAGGAGCAACTCCCTGGATGGAAGGCCCTGATCGGGCCTCAGGAAGCTCTGGAGATCGGGAGCTTCCTGAGATCAAAAGGGCTGGCAAGTATAAAGTAAATTGGCTACTTGCTGTTCGAGGGCTTATTCTTTTATCTTGAGGTGAAGCTCATGAAGCTGCTCCAGGGAAAGTTCATCCGGAGCCCCGGTTAAGGGACAGGTAGCGCTCTTCGTTTTGGGGAAGGCGATCACCTCTCGGATGCTCTCCTCCCCCGCCAGAAGCGCCACTACCCGGTCAAGTCCAGCAGCAATGCCCCCATGCGGCGGGGCGCCGTACTCCAAGGCCTCAAGCAGATGCCCAAAGCGGCGCTCCATCTCCTCCCGGTCATAGCCCAGAAGCTGAAACATTCTCTCCTGGAGCCATCTTCGATGAATTCGGATGGACCCCCCGGCAAGCTCCTGTCCATTGCAGACCAGGTCGTAACTTCTGGCCTTCGCCTCCCCGGGGGAAGTATCCAATAGCGGGATGTCCTCCTCCCTAGGCGAGGTAAAGGGATGATGCACCGTCTCCCAGCGGCCCTCCTCCTCATTCCATTCTAGCAGGGGATAGTCCACGATGAAGGCAAAGGCCAAAAGCTTTGGGTCAGCCAATCCCAGTCTTCGACCCATCTCCAATCGAAGCTGGCTCAGGGCACTGTTCGCCACCTCAGGTTTGTCCGCCACGATGAGGAGGAGGTCTCCGGGCTTTGCCTGAAGCCTTCCCGCGATCTGCTTTACCTGCTCCAGGGTGAGGTATTTGGCCACCACTGAGCTCACCTGCTCCATCTCCAGTCCATCCAGTTCCCCCTCCCCCCCAAGGGCCAGGGTAATAAGGCCTTTCGCTCCCCTCGCCTTGACGAGCTCAGTCAGCTCGGCCAGCTGCTTTCTAGAGTAAGAGGCACACCCCGGGGCAGAGAAGCCCTTCACCAGCCCCCCTTCGGCGAGGGCCCGGCGGAAGATGGCAAACTCAGAGGAGGCCACCAGGTCTGAGAGGTCGGCCAGCTCCAGCCCAAAGCGCAGGTCCGGCTTATCCGTGCCGTAGCGCTCCATTACCTCCTGATAGGTGAGGCGGGGGAAGGGTGAGAGGAACCGAAATTCCGGTCTCACTTCTTCCACCAGGGAGGTAAAGAGTTCCTCCATGAGTCTTAAGATGTCCTCTTCGTCCACAAAGCTCATCTCGAGGTCGAGCTGAGTGAACTCCGGCTGACGGTCGGCTCGAAGGTCCTCGTCACGAAAACACCTAGCGATCTGGAAGTACTTTTCCAGGCCGGCCACCATCAGAAGTTGTTTGAGCTGCTGGGGAGACTGAGGTAGAG
>CAZYDA010000088.1:0-4030 GCA_964645275.1 uncultured Dehalococcoidia bacterium
TGCATCATGCCGCCGCAGATGAACTCCCGCCTTTCGGCCGCTAACCCGGCTTGTTCAAGCTCCGATATCAGGCTCTCGTCCAGCAACATCTGATAGGCGAATTCCTCCTCTAACAATTTCACGAAGGTCTTGATGATTGCCCGGTTAAAAACTCCTTTAGGGATATGGTAGTCGAAAATGAAAAGGCTGCCGCCGCTTTTCAGGGTCCTATTAACTTCAAGTAAAGCGTTATGTCTGGCACTTTCCGGCATCTCATGGAGCCCGAAGGAAATGAAGACCTTGTCGAAGGTGTTCTCTGGGAAAGGCAGGCGTTCGGCATTAACCTTGTAGAAGGATACTCTAGAGCTTTTTGCTCTTTCTTGGGCTATTTGGAGCATCTTGAAGGAGAGGTCTACTCCTATGGTCCAGCCGCCGGGAGCAACTCGCTCGGCAATCAGGCGGGTTAGCATTCCCGTACCAGAGCAGATATCCAGCACCACTTCTCCGCCTCTTGGATTGGCGAAGTCAACGAATTTCTTCCTGCTCCTCCCCTCGCCGCCGAAGGGCAGGAAAAAGAGCTTGTTGAATGGGTCGTAAAGCCAGGCGAACTTATTCCAAGTTTCCTCCCGGTAATAATCTGGAGTTCTTAGCCCAAGAGTCTGGCGCATTTCGTCTCGACCCATAACCAAACCTCCCAATCAATTGCGCAATGACTAAATTATTGGCCAAAAATAATTAAGGCCTATTCGTGCTGGACATGTTCCAGACAGACTTCCAAAAGAGTCTGAATATGGTCATCGTTCAGGGAGTAGTACACCATCCGACCATCCTTGCGCTGCTTTACCAGTCTGAGGGTGCGCAGGATTCGAAGGTGCTGAGATACTGCTGACTCAGATATGCCCACCACGCAGGCGATATCACACAGAGCTCCTGTTCAATCAGGCTATAGGTGATTTTAGCTCGGTTGGAATCAGCCAGCGCAGCGAATGTTTCCGCTAAATTCGCATATGTTTCGTCGCTGAGAAGCTTCCGCTTAGCTGCCTCTACCTTCTCTTGGTTGGCCGCACGGACCTCACCTGGAATTCTCGACTCACCCACTTCTTCACCCAGAGCATTTATTTTAATATCTGCATAATCATTAAACTAATGAAACGATAACGCTAAATCGGGATCTTATCAAGAATCTAGATTGAATCTTACCTGCGGCTGATGATCTTATACCAGTCGGTATAGCTGTAAATCCCATGGAAAACCAGGGCAGCGCAAAAGCCGCAGACTAGCAGGAAGGGCTCCATGAAATGAGCATAAATTCCCTTAAGAAGGAGAGGAGTGATGAACAAGCTGGATAGGGTCCAGTGGTGTAGGTGAACTCGATAGGACCCAATGTTGAAGACAAGCGACCTGACCTTTCCTGGCTGCGCCGTGGACCTCCCAGCAAAATACTTGGCCGAGAGATAACCCAGTACGGCCCCACAGTAGAAAGGGAAGGCCATGATTTGGGCTAGGGCTACCCCCCAGCCAAGTAAGAGAACCGATTTCTTAAATTTCTCCAGCTTGGAGCTCGCCCGAGGTGGTAGGAGATGCCAAACAAACCTTTGCTTCCTCTGCTTCCTCATTAGTGTTTATAGCTCTCCCCCAAAAACCGTATTTTGGGACTGATTTAGGATGACCCTGCAAAATCCAAAGGATTTTGCAGGGTACCATAATTAAGCCTCACGTCATTTGCTTAAGCCAGGCCGGCTCCATGCTCCTCTTCAGCCTAGACTCCAACAAGGCCGGAAGAAGAAGCAAACCGGAGATGAGGGAAGCCAGGAGGAAGAGCCCCATCCCCCTCACCGGCAAGATCAGTATAAGGATCGCCAACGTGGCTATCAGTAGAAGTGCGCCCCGAAATAACCGCTTCCTCAGGCGGACGAAGGTGATGGTGGTCACCCCCAGCGCCACAAAGCTGAATGCTACCTCCAGGTCGAGCTCCTCGAAGGGCTGCCCTTGATAGCCGCCCAACCCCCTTTCAAAAGCCAGAAGCCAGCCGGCCGTTACCGGGAAGGGCAAAAGCGCCAACGAGGCGAAGAGCCAATCGCGTCGGAGGGCCTGCACGAAGATGCTCCCCGCCAGCCAGAGGGCTGGGGGAAGGAAAAGCGCGCTCATGAGCCAGTACCAGGGGCTGGAGAAGGAAATCACCTCTCCAGTGACCACGAAGACGGAGCCACAGGCAAGCACTGAATAGCCCAGCCAGGGGTAGAGCCAGGCTGGCTTGTATTTCCTGAAGCCATAGGTAATGGCAGCTATGACTGGGATCAGAACGGCTGCTACCCAGGGTGCGTTGCGCCATAGGTGAAAGCCAAAGGTTAGGGCGATCATGAAATGAGGAGTACCGGCAAGCAAAGCTTGCCCCCAGCTTTCCCCGCTACGTGCTTCATGTATCTTCCGAGCCAGGGACTTGGCTGGCCCCAGTCGGTCTATGGCTTTCTTAACTGCTTCTTCTGGGGAGTAGCCGGACTCACAGAACTCAGCCACCCGATCCTGTAGGTGGGTATAGAGCTCCTGCAGCACCTCCTCCTCAGCCCCCTGATCTAGGCGCAACTCCCTTTCGACCTCTATCAAGTACCGTCCTGCCTCCGTCATCTCAGCGCCATCTGACTAAGGGCTCGTCGGGGACAAGACCAGATTCATTGCGGTGGAGAAGCTACGCCACTCAGCCAGCTTTTGAGCCAGAACCCTCTCCCCCTTCTCGGTGAGATGGTAATACCTGCGGTTCATCCCGGTAGGGGAGCGGTCCCACTTACCTCGAATGAGCCCTGCCTTCTCCAAACGATGTAAAGCCGGATAGAGGGTTCCTTCTTTAAATTGAAAATAACCCCCACTGCGCTCCTCTATTTCCTTGATGAGCTGATAGCCATACATTGGCTTCTGCTTGATCAGGTATAGAAGGAGAGACTCGAGATTCCCCTTAAGCAACTCACGACCATAGTTCATTTATTAACCTCCTGCCCCACCAGTATAGGACGAGCCGAGGAGACCGTCAAGCCTCCAGTTGCCCTTGAGGGCTTGAAGCGGCTAAAATGGTGGCAGCAAATTTCATGGTGGTAGGATGACCCAGGCGCTTGAGTGGCTGGGAGACCGACTCCGCCTCCTCGACCAGACGAGGTTGCCTCAGGAAGAGGTTTACCTCGAGTTGCGGAGCCATCAGGAGGTGGCCGCGGCCATCCGAGAGATGAAGGTACGGGGAGCTCCAGCCATCGGAGTGGCCGCCGCCTACGGGATCGCCCTGGCCGCCCAGCAAATTGAGGCCCACTCGAAGGAGGAATTTCTCCAGAATCTGGAGGTCGCTTCTCAGCTCCTCGCCTCCACCCGACCCACTGCTCGCAACCTCTTCTGGGCCCTGGAGCGACTCCAGAAATTGGCCCAGAATGGCAAGGACGTGCCTCAGATCAAACAAAATCTCATCACCGAGGCCAAACTTATTCAGAAGGAGAATGAGGCGGCCGACCATCAAATTGGAGAATATGGAGCCACTCTTATCCCTAAGAAGGCTGCTGTCCTGACCCACTGCAATGCGGGAGCCCTGGCCACGGCGGGGTACGGCACTGCTCTGGGGGTGATCAAGGCGGCTCACCGACAGGGGAAGAGTCCCAAGGTTTTCGCTACCGAAACCCGTCCCCTGCTTCAGGGAGCCCGCCTCACCACCTGGGAGCTGATTCAGGAAGGGATTCCGGTAACCCTGATCACCGACTCGATGGCCGGCTACCTCCTCTCTCGGGGAGAGGTTGACTGTGTCATCACCGGAGCTGACCGGATCGCCGCCAATGGAGACGTGGCCAATAAAATAGGTACCTATCCTCTAGCAGTTCTGGCCCGGGAGAACTCCGTCCCCTTCTATGTGGCCGCACCCACCAGCACCATAGACCTCCGGCTTAGGTCGGGGAGGGAGATACCCATCGAGGAACGCAGCCCGGAGGAGGTAACCCATATCCGTGGTCAGCGCATTCCCCCCGAGGGGGTGGGGGTCCTGAACCCTGCCTTCGACATCACCCCCCACCGCTACATCTCC
>CAZYDA010000089.1:0-3950 GCA_964645275.1 uncultured Dehalococcoidia bacterium
AGGAGGATCTCGAAGAGCAGGCGAGGTGAGATCTGAAGCAGCACCTCCTCCTCTCGGAGCAGTCGCTGGAAAAGTTTCTCATCGTTCAGCATCAGGTCAAGCAGATCAGGCTTATCCCTGATTATTTCCTTAATATGCTCGTAATCGCGGCGCTGGGTGGCCACGGTTTGGATCAAGAACATCAAATCTCTATCAGTGAGCTCTATCAAGAAATCCTCCCCTAGCCTACATTTCTCCCCGAACTTAAACTGGGGGTCCCCGCCAAATCCCTGGGATTTGGCGGAATATCAAATGAGTTCCTTAAGTCCGGCCATCAGGGCCTCAAACTTCTCCCCATAGGCCCTTTCATGCTGGGCCAGGAAATCACGCCACTCCTGACTGGCTCGAACGTTGGCCTCCACCGACCCCTCCACATCTACCGCCTTGCCCTGCTGGGCCAATTGTCTGGCCGCCAGCTCAACCTTCCTCTGCATGGCCTGCTTAAGATGGTTGAAGGCTCTTTCCTTTTCCTCCCGATAGGCCTCTCTCAACCTCTCAAGCTGATTCAGTCCCAGCTCAAAGTCACCATACTTTGATTCTTCCTTCAAGGTCTCCAGGGCCAAGATAGCCTCCCGCTTTAATTTCAGGTCGAAATCGGAATCCCCCAGTCTTATGGCCTCCAGAAGCTTCCTCTGCGCTTCCCTTACCAGGAGACCCTTGCCCTCCTCCTTATAGGCCTTAAGCCTCCTCCACAGGTCATCGCAGCCTAGGCGCTGAGTGAAATACTCGGAGAGCAGCCTATCCAGCTCTCCTGAGAGCTTGATTCTGGCCCTCTCCTCCTCAGACAAGGCTCCAATCTTTTCCAACCTTTCCCGTGCCAGAGGAGAAAGCTCCATGAGCCACCTCCGCAGCTATTTACCGAAATTATAAGCGCCCAGCTAAATAAAACCCTAAACCAAAAATTTGACTCTGACGGGTTTCCCAAAAGCGAATGGATTAGGTTATTTATAGCTGAGCGCTCCTTTAAAATTTTATCACACTTCGCAACTTTGACAGAAGTAGCTTCGAAAGCCTATAATTTAAGAGGTTAGCCTATGGAGATCAAAGCTGAGAACAGCTATACTGCTCAGGATATCCAGGTTCTGGGCGAACTTGAGGCGGTGAGGCGGCGGCCGGGGATGTACATTGGCAGCACAGATCAGCGCGGGCTTCATCACCTCATCTATGAGATCGTGGATAACAGCATTGATGAGGCAATGGCCGGTTTCTGCGACCGGATAGAAGTGGTCATTCACTCGGACAACCGAGTTACAGTGTCGGATAACGGCCGAGGGATTCCCGTCGAGATTCACCCCGCCACCAGCATCTCCGCCCTGGAAACCGTGCTCACCACTCTTCATGCCGGGGCCAAGTTCGGTGGTCAGACCTACAAGGTCTGCGGGGGACTACACGGGGTGGGGGCCTCGGTGGTCAATGCCCTCTCCTCCTGGCTACAGGCGGAAGTAAGAAGAGATGGCAGGCTTTATCGCCAGGAGTTCTCTCGAGGCATTCCCCTAGACGGCGTGAGGGAGATCGGCGAGGTGAAGTCTACTGGCACCACCATTAGCTTCCTCCCAGACAAGGAGATCTTTCCCAAGATTAACTACGACTTTGATAGCCTGGCCCAGAGGTTCAGGGAAATGGCCTACCTCAACCGAGGCGTTTGGATTCGCTTTCGAGATGAGAGGCAGGATCGCGAGGTCAACTTCTACTTTGAGGGGGGGCTGGTTAGCTTCGTTAGACAACTAAACCGCAAGCGACAGGTGCTCCATCAGCAGCCGATCTATATTTCTAAACTGGTGAACAGCACCTCCATCGAGGTGGCCCTGCAGTACAATGAGGGCTTCTCCGATTCCACCTATGCCTTCGCCAATTGCATCAACACCATTGATGGTGGAACACACCTTACCGGATTCCGAGCAGCCCTCACCCGAGTGTTGAACGATTATGCTCGAGAACACAAGCTGCTTAAGGGCAGCGATTCAAATCTCACTGGGGACGATGTCCGCGAGGGGCTCACCGCAGTTTTGAGCGTAAAGCTCCTCGAGCCGCAGTTCGAGGGGCAAACCAAAACCCGACTGGGCAACCCAGAGCTAAAAAACATGGTGGAGAGCGTGGTAGTTGAGGGATTGCGCGACTGGCTGGAGGAGCATCCTCAGGAGGCCAGGCGCATTCTGGAGAAGTGCCTCACCACCGCTCGAGCTCGAGAGGCGGCCAAGAAGGCGAGGGATCTGGTCACCCGCCGCACTCTTGTGGAGGGCGGTAGCCTTCCCGGCAAACTCGCCGATTGCTCGGAGAAGGACCCCTCACTGCGGGAGCTCTACATCGTCGAGGGGGAATCGGCTGGGGGCTCAGCCAAGCAGGGAAGGGACCGTAACTTCCAGGCCATCCTGCCCCTTAAGGGTAAGATACTCAACGTGGAAAAGGCCCGGCCGGAGAAGATGCTGGCCCATGACGAAATTCGGGCCCTCATCACTGCTCTGGGAACTGGAACGGGTTCCCAGTTCGATGTCTCCAAGCTTCGCTACCACCGGGTTATCATCATGACTGATGCCGATGTGGACGGCTCTCACATCCGTACGCTTCTGCTGACCTTCTTCTTCCGCTACATGCCGGAGCTCATCGAGAGAGGACACCTTTACATCGCTCAGCCTCCGCTTTACCGCCTGAAGAAGGGCAGGGAACTGCATTATGCCTACACCGAGGAGCAGAAGGAAGAGTTGCTGAAGAAGCTGGGCGACAAGAATGTGGACGTTCAGAGGTATAAGGGCCTGGGCGAGATGAATCCTCAGCAACTCTGGGAAACCACCATGAGCCCACAGACTCGCCTCATGCTTCAGGTCAGCATTGAGGATGCTATGAAGGCCGACGAGATCGTGGAAATGCTCATGGGTGAGGCCGTTCCACCACGTAAGGCCTTCATCCAGGCCCATGCCCGCCAGGTGAGAAACCTGGATGTGTAAAGCCCCTTGAGAGGCCTCCTAAAGCTCCTGCAGTGAGCTTCGAAAGTTCACCACCCGGGCCTTCCGGCCAAGATATTGGATCTCATATCCTTCGCTTCTCAGGCGAGCTGCCTGGGCCTCCACACCTCCGGGGAACCTGGGATTAAGACTGCCGTCGTTCTGAACCACCCGCCAGTAAGGAGCCACCCCCTCCTTCCCTGCCCCCAGGTCCTCCTTAAAGGCGGCTTGGGCGAAGGTCTTATTGGCTGGCTTGATCACCACCTCGATTCCCCTGCTTCCGAGAAGCGCCTGGAGCTCAGAGGTAACCTGGTCAATCTCGCCCGAAACCTTCAGGTAAAACGTGTTGACCGCCGGGCCCAAAGCCCCCTGGGAACGAAGAATATCCCATAATCTCTTTCCAGCCACCCCTGGGGGGAGATCAGATAGATATGGCTTGGGGAGAAGCAGATTCCACAAACCTCAAATTCCCGAGCCTTCCCGCTAATGTAGAGGGAGAGCTTCTGCCCCACCCGAATATCATGACGCTCCGCATAGTGACGTTCAACGACTACCTCGGGTCCACCGCGGAGGTCTCTCCCCTCCAGAATTTGATAATTGTTTACCCGCTCACCCAGAGGCACCGCGGTCACCTCACCCTTACCCTTTTGCTGCCAGAAAACGTGTAGCAATCGATGAAGAAGGCCGAGGAGACCAAGGACACCTCAGGGATATCCTCAAAAGCCGATGACAGGTCATTGATCGGCCTGGTGGAGATGGTTATGTCTGGTGAACTGAGTTCCTCATTCGCCCGGTTGAAGCACTCCAGACCTGAGGCATAGGTGCTACGGAAGGACGAGTATATCCCAGAGCTGAAGGAAATGAAGAGCACAATGGCGATTACCCAGCCCTTCTGTGACCTGAGGTCGCGGAGCAGGCGCCGGATCAACCTAGCTCCTCGGGCAGCACCCTCTCAGCGTTCGGCTCATCCCC
>CAZYDA010000090.1:0-3935 GCA_964645275.1 uncultured Dehalococcoidia bacterium
CCAGCCGAAGTCGCTCTCCTTCTCCACCAGGGTTATGTCTACTTTATAGCGAGAGAGCTCCCGAGCTACTGCTGCCCCTAAGATTCCCCCACCGATGATCAGCACTTCTGTTTCCATGGGGCTGCTCCTCGGCTTCGATAGATGCTACCCGAATGTCATTTCTCCGGCACCAGCCCTGAGATCGCCTCGATGAAGGACTGGGCGAAGGAGTCAAAGACCTCCGAGCTATAGCGCTCGATTTGACCTTCGTCGCAGAGCGTAGTTAACTGAGGATCTAGAGGAATCTGACCTAGGAATGGGGCCTCGGCTGCCCGAGCCATCTCCTCACCCTTGCTCTTTCCGAATATCTCCACCTTTTTTCCGGTCTCCGGGATGAGGAAATAGGCCATATTCTCCACCACCCCCAGGATAGGGATATGCATGGCATCTTTAGCCATCTTGACCGCCTTGCGCACCACCATGGCAGCCAGATCCTGAGGTGTGAAGACGATGACCACCCCGTTCAAGGGGAGGGACTGCATCACGGTGAGGGGGGCATCGGCCGTGCCCGGAGGCAAATCCACCAGCAGGAAGTCAAGTTCGCCCCAGAGGACCTCTTCCCAAAATTGGGTGATGGCCTTGCCGATAAGGGGCCCACGCCAGATAACGGCGTCGTCCTCGTGAGGCAGGAGCAGGTTGATGGACATAAGTTCAATCCCGGCCCGGGAGGTCACCGGGAGTATGCCGGCCTCGTTGCCGCCAGGACGCCAGCTTACCCCGAACATTTTCGGAATGCTGGGGCCAGTTATATCGGCATCCAGAATGCCCACCTCGTGCCCCTGACGCTGCAGAGCAATGGCCAGAAGCGCTGTTACCAGGGATTTGCCCACTCCGCCCTTGCCGCTCATCACAGCCACTACCCGCTGGACTTGATTTAATTCCTTGGGTTTGGCCTCGGTGAGGCTTATCTCAACTTGCTCCACCCCGGGCAGCCCACCCACCTCCTCCCGGGATTTCTTCTCCACCCACTCTTTGGCCTGGGTGGGGAGCGCTGTTGAGGCCAGGATAAGCTTTACCCTTCCATCATCGAGCTCAACCTCTCGAACGAGTCTCATCTTGGTCAAGCTTCTCCCTACGCCGGGAACCAGTATATGGGACAACCTCTCAAGGACTTCCTCTTTGGTGACCATATAATCCTCCTTTCCGCTTAAACCCTAGTGCAGCCTCTCCATCAGATTAGGGAGCTTACCTTTGAGGTAAAGGCGAACGGCCTCATAAATGCCCTCAACATCGGTAACGATGGGCTCGATGCCGTAGCTCTTCATCGATTCATAGGCTCCCCAGCCCATGCCTCTGACCAACAGCACCTGACAATCCTTGATGGAGTCGGCCATGTTAGCATGCCGGACATCAGCCCCGCTGTCATAGCCGTGTCTCTCGCCAGGGCCAAGTTTAGGAGGCTGGTGGGCAGCAAAGGTATGGTGTCCTGCCTTAGATCGTACCTCCTTGTCAACTATCTGACCCTCCTCTATGGTCAGCACCACATAGTAGGGTGCCCGGCCGAAGTGCTGACTTATGCGCAAGCCATCATCGGATACAGCAGCGATCTTCATCCTCCTCCTTTCTGGGATAGGCTGGCAAGCCTGTTAATTAGCTCCTCAGCCCGGCGTTGAAGCTCGGCTACCTCTTCACCAAGGGCCTTCACGGGGACCGGAGCTTCCTCCTGAATGGCTCCAAAGGGGCAGGCCTTCTCGCACTGGCGGCAGACAACACATTTCTGAGGATCGATCCAGGCCTTACCCCAGATCAGGCTTATTGCTCCCCGGGGACAGACCCGGGTGCAGAGTCCACAGCCCAGGCATAGCTCCTGCCTAACCTTTAGCCTTCTCTTTGGCTTTGATAAGCCCTTTTCCATGGCTCATCTCTGAACTTGAGATAGTCCTTGAGTGCTTCTCTGAGCGTGTCAGCTGCCAGAATAGAACAGTGCACATCAGCCTCGGGAAGGCCACCTAGGGCATTCAGTATATCCTGCGAGGAGAGGCGAAATGCCTCGGCGATGGTCTTGCCCTTGAGCAGTTCAGTGACCATGCTCCCGCAGGCAATGCTGGTTCCACAGCCATCGGTCCAGAAGGTGGCTTTAACAATCCGGCCATCCTTCACCTTGAGCCAGATCTCCATGGTATCGCCGCAGGGTCCGATTACCTGAGCGAACCCGTCAGCATTGGGCAAGCTTCCTACGTTCCGAGGATTCATGGCGTGTTCCAGGGTCACCTCGGTGTAAATCTGCTTCATCTCCTCCTGGATCTGCCTTTCGAGTTCGTCGAAAGCCTCCACTCTACCTCCTTCGACAGGCATCACCGGTCGAGCAAGGTGGGGTATCGCAACGTTCCGTCCGGCCACAACAGGTTAGGCCAGAAGTTGGAGCACCCATTCGTATAGTATAGGAGGCAGAGATGAGTTTTTCTAGGCTCTCGCTCCCACAACTGGGACAGCGGGGTCGATCCTCAAAGCTGCGGAGTAGAATTTCCACCGTTTTCCCGCAATTTTGGCAGCGATAGCTGTAGAGTGGCATACTTCCACCCCCTCTAAATTTCTAACACCTTGCCAGCTCCGCAGGTGAGACATTTCTCAGGATAAAGCAGTTTTATCTCCTCTTTGAACTGTGTGCAGTGGCAGGGACAAACCAATTTTAGGTCGTCTAGGAGTTCGAACTCGCTAAACCCATGCAGCCCTCCGATAAGGGCAGAGACCTTACCAAACCTCGAGGCAGCCCGAAGGATAGCTCTTACCCCGGGATGGGAACACCCAACTATCACGGTCAGGGCATGGCCGGCGTTGACTATCAGGGACTGCTCTATGCCGTTTAGCTCACCAGTAGAGAAGATGCCCTCATGAAGTTGGAAGGGCTCTCTTATGCTGATCACCTCTGCTGCCCCGATGGGCCTGGGACAAGAGGCTGGAAGGTAAACCCGGAGCCTTTGATTGAGCCGGAGTAGATCAGGAAGCCCCCCAGTGTGATCTAGGTGGGCATGGGAGATAAAGACCTCAGAGATCATATCAGGCTGAAATCCCAAGCGGCTCAGGTTGTGAAGTAGCAGCGACCCATCTGCTCCAGTGTCGAAAAGGATTGCCGGAGCCCCCGGCTTCTCCACCAGGCAAGCAAAGCCCCAATCCGCCTTGAGGCCTTTCTTCAGCGCCTTGTTATCATAGACGACGGTGATCTTCATCTCCAGTTGGGAATTCCCACAGTGCCAGCCCGGTTGTCTTATCTGGTTGACGTTCGACTTCTGGCCCTTTGAGCTCCAAGAGAAGAACCTCGGCGGCGAACACCTTGCCCTTTGACAAATGTCCGGCCATGGCAGTTCCCTTTCCGTCAGCGAGGACAGCATGAGCATGAACGAATGGCTGGCCTCCCTTAAGCGAGATGTTCCCCAGGCAACTGGCCAGCTCACAGGGAGAGTCAAGGTCTATCTTCCGATAAGTTTGTTTCTCCTGGTCGTAGTAGGCCAGCATGGCAGACTTCAGCGCACCAAGAGCCATAAAAATCCCCACCCGGATGTCCTTCTGCCGGGCGAACTCAGCTATGCTGGAGAGGAACTCGCTCCCATGTTCAGGACGTAGCAGGAAGGTTCGTCCAAGTCGATACTCAGCCTCGCCCATAGCCTTAAATTCCCGACAAAGCCTTTTCGAGTTCCTGCCAGATTCTCTCTATCCCCCGGCAGATTTCCCCGTTGGCGTACTCGACCACTGGCACTCCCTGGGCCATCGCTTCGGTGACGGCGTTATCGAAGGGAATTCGGCCAGCTAGCTTTATCCCCCTGTCTCGGCAGTAAGCCTCTATTCGATGGGAGTTCTCCTCGTTAAGGTCGTACTTATTGATGCACACCAGAGCTGGGATACTAAAATGCTGGCACACGCCCAGTATTCGACCCAGGTCATGCATTCCGGAAAGCGTA
>CAZYDA010000091.1:0-3907 GCA_964645275.1 uncultured Dehalococcoidia bacterium
GGCTCCAAATACAGGTTGCCGTTGTAAAGCCATTCATACTCCAGAGTCTTATTGAACCTCTCCACCTCTGAATTATCCTTGGGGGTTTTTTATCCTGGAGAAGTATCTCTGAATTCCTAACTCTTCAGCGGCTCTTTCAAACTCCAGGGCAAACTCACTGCCATTATCTGTCTGCAAATCTTCAATGGGTTGATCAACAAGGTAGCAGAGACGATAGAGAAAGTCAGCCGCAGACCTTGAGCTCTTATTTTTGTACATCCAGGCATAGCCCAACTTACTGGCGTGATCCGCCGCAGTCAGGATATATCTTTTAAGGCTGCCCCGGTAGATAACAATGGTGTCAAGCTGAAAGAGGAAATAAGGCCTCCCCTCCTTCACCAGCTGGCTGATCCTCTTCTTGGGCCTCCTTCGGGCTCGAGCCCTCTTCCGGGCTATCCTCTCCGCCCTGATCTCATTCGGATAAAGCTTATATCTCCGGATCACCCTCTCAATCTTCCAGGTGGAGATCTCCTCGCCATATTCCCTCTCATAGATCTCCTGCCTCTCCTCCAGGACAAGGGACTTTCTTTTGAAGAAGTAGAAGCTGGCTGTCTTCCTCATCCTGATAACTCCTCATGGTAAGTTGAGACTCCTACCAATCATACCATGAGTGTTACCCAGGCATCTCAGCCTCCGCATCGCATTTAAGCATGATATTGCACCCAACAAATCCCTGATCCTTGGCGGAGGCTCTCAAAAAAGTATGCCCCCTGGCTTTCCAGGGGTGGTTTTGGAGGGTGGTCCTGAATTTGGGCTGGAGATCTCTCAAGCTGACCCAATCTCGCTGACGCGTCGGGCCACGTAGATAAATCCAGTGTGAGCCACCATGCGGAGCTCTGGCCTCAGCACTCGCCGTTCAATCCTCCAGGGACGCATAAGCACCTCATAAACTCCAGCTTGGTAGAATCCGCTGAGCTTCTCCACCCTCCTCGCCAATTTGAAAATCTGGAGGATGGTGGGATTGTAGGCCAGAAAGATACCCCCCGACTTTAGCGCCTCTTTGACCTGCTCCACCACTCGCCAGGGCTCTGGCAGATCCAGCACTATGCGGTCGAGTTCTCGATCCTCTCCTGCGAGCCCTTGGTAGATGTCCTTCTCCCGGAGCGTAAGGTTTTGGGGCAAAAGGCCGAAGAACTCCTCTATGTTCCGTCGAGCGACCTCCAGAAATTCCCTCCTCACCTCGTAGGAGATTACCTGCCCTCTTTCCCCAGCAGCCCGCAGGAGGGCCAAAGTAAGGGCTCCAGAGCCGGTGCCAGCTTCCAGAACCCTGGCGCCCGGGAAGATGTCCGCCAGCATAAGGATAGCTCCTATATCCTTAGGGTATATCACCTGGGCCCCCCGCTTGGCCTTCAGGATGAAATCGGCTAGCGTAGGCTTTAAAATCAGGAGCGGTTCATCTAAAGAGGACTTTACCCAGCTTCCCGGTTGCTGACCTATAAGCTGGTCGTGCTTGACTTCGCCGCGGTGGAAGAAGAAACTGGTCCCCGCCTTCAGCTTTATCTGGTACCTTTTGCCCTTGGAGTCAATTAGCTGAGCAATATCGCCTTCTGCCAATCTCATCGACTCACAATGCTAGTGAGGAATTCCCCGAAGGTAATCCGATTATAGTTAACTAGGAGAATCATTGCAATCCTCTCGCTAAGGTCTCCGAAGGGCTGGAATGGCAAGGTCTTCGGGGGACTAGGCCAGTCTTCGAGGCCGACTCTTTCGCTGAACGAGGAGCAGACCAAGCAGCAGGCCTGATAGTAGACCCAGGGCTACCTCTAGAGGCCTGAGCCAGCCAGGGCTAAGGAGAGGTGGAGGAGTGGAAACCCTCGACGTTGGCCCCACTAGCTCCTCACTGGGACTTTCCTTGCCCTGCGGAGTTAAGCCTGCCTCCGGTGGCAGGCCTCGCTTTTCCACGGCGAAGGGGGCTCCAGGGCTTACTTTCTCGGGGGATTTTACCTCTTCAGAAGCTGGTGCTCCCACCTCAGGGAGGGGAATCTCTCTCTGGGGCAGGGTTAACTCCGGGGCTGCCGCGGTCCCTCCTTGCTGTGTGCCAGGTTGGGCTGTGAGTAGCCCTGCCAGATCACTGGCTAGCAGAGCGAGGAACAAGATTGCCACCGTCACCGCTACGGGACGTAGCCAGGCGAATGCCGGTCGATGCAGCAGGGGTTTCCGCTGAGCCTTGGTTGACTCGACGAGAGTGAAGGAACGCGGGAGGGGAGCTGCAGGCAAACGGTGAAGGAGGCCTACCACCAACTTAAGCGACTCCAGCTCCTGCCGGCAATCATCACAAACCTCCAAGTGATATCTGATCGCCTCGCGCTCAAGCGTGTCGAGCCTCTCATCAATGTAAGAGGAGAGGTTTTCCCTTATTCTCTCGCACTCGCTGCGCCGCCAGAACTTCTTCATCTTCCCTCATTTATTTAGACGAAATTCGGGAGGTAAAAGTTCCTTTTGTCTGAGCAAAAGGCTTCGCAGATTCATTCGGCCGCGGTTCAGCCGGGATTTCACCGTTCCCAGGGAAGTGCCAGTTATTTGAGCAATTTCCTCATAGGTTAGCCCCTGAATGTCGGCCAGGATGACTACCAGCCTTTGCTTTTCAGGCAAGGCGAGCAGACAGTGGTTGAGCAATCCAGCCAGTTCCTCTCGCAATGCCCTTTCCTCTGGAGACTCGAGCTGAGCTGCCGGGTCTTTTAATAATTCCTCTAGGGGGATGGTTTGATGCCGCCGATTAATCCTGAGGAGGTCTATACAGACGTTGGAGGCGATACGGAGGAGCCAGGTCTTGAAGTCGCCACCCTTGAACCTTGAGAGCCCCTGCCAGGCCAGGACAAAGGTTTCCTGGGTAGCATCTTCAGCATCCTGAGCACTTCCCAGCATACGCAAGCTCAGGTTATATACTTGCCCCTGATACTTCTCTACTAGCTGATTGAAGGAATTAAGCTCTCCTGCCCTGGCCTGCTGAACCAGTTCCACTTCCTCAGCCATCCCGCCACACCGGCTCTTAGTTTAACAGTACTTATTTCAGGTTGACCGGGTCAAATTCCCTAACTTATAATCGGTTAGATTTATTCTACCACATTCTAGAGCGGAAATCCGATGTGTGGCTGGAAGAAGCTAGCTTGGGATGTTCTCTCCATCATCGTTCCAGTCTTACTTCTCTTTCTGGTCTTTCGAATGTTTTTTCTGATGGCATACATCCCCAGCGCCAGCATGGTGCCGAATCTCTACCCAGGTCAGCGCATCATAGTCAACAAGGCAGCCTACTGGTTTGGTGAGCCGAGGAGGGGGGACATCGTCGTTTACCGCAGCAACCGATATGAGCGAGCCATCATCCATCGCATAGTGGGCCTGCCCGGGGACTTGGTGCAGATTAAGCGGGGGAAACTTTACCTCAATGGTCGGAGGGTTGAGGAACCCTACATCAAAGGAAACAGCCTCTTCACCCAGCTCCAGAAAGTCCCTCCTAATTGTTACTTCATCATCGGTGACAATCGAGATGCAGCCATCTGGGAGATCGTGCCGCGCGAGGCCCTGGTGGGCAAGGCTTGGATATGCTACTGGCCGCCCAGCCGCTGGGGGCGGGTGGCCAACTACTCTCTCCGGCTTGAGACTCAATCGAGCTCTAGTGGCTTCGAGTTGACCCGGGAGCTCGTTTGCGCTATATTGAGTCTGCCCCTGGGCCGGTAGCTCAGTGGTAGAGCACCGGACTTTTAATCCGGGTGTCGTGGGTTCGAATCCCACCCGGCTCACTTCCAGCGAGTTAACAAACCCAGACCCTCCTCTGTTAACAAAATTCCTCGAGTCCAGGCGGCAAGGCATATCCCCTAGCCACTCTTTTCGGCCGGCTATCCTTCCCCCTCGCTGGAAGAGGGTGGACAAG
>CAZYDA010000092.1:0-3852 GCA_964645275.1 uncultured Dehalococcoidia bacterium
CCGGAGTTTGGCCCCCGGGTGAGGATAAGTAAAGTGATCACCGACCTGCCGCTGGTGCCAGATCAGCCCATAGACTTTGGGGTGACCCAGTTCTGCTCCGTTTGTAAGAAGTGTGCCGATACCTGTCCCTCAGGAGCGATCATGCATGGTGAGCGAACTGCAGAGCCACATAATATCTCCAACGCCAGCGGCGAGTTGAAGTGGCCGATAAACGCCGAGAGATGCCGTGCCTACTGGGCTCGCCTTGGCAAGCCGTGCACCATCTGCATCGCCACCTGCCCCTTCAATAAGCCAGACACCTGGTTTCACCGGGCAGCCAGATGGCTGGTGGATCACGCCAGGTGGGCTGATCCTCTTTATGTTAAGCTGGACGACCTGTTTGGATATGGCCGACCAAAAAGAGCCGACAAGTTCTGGGAGAAATGGCAACCTCGAAGCCACTGATGAAAGATCTGAAGGAGGTCGCCAGGGTGGTCGAAAGCGTCAGAAGCGTATGCACCCTTTGTGGGGCACACTGTGGCTTGATGGTATACCTTCATGATGGCAAACCAGCCTGGATCGAGGGCGACCCGGAAAGCCCTTCGAGCAGGGGCTACCTGTGTATCAAGGGACTGGCCTCGCTCGAGTACCTCTATCACCCTGACCGGTTGAGGTACCCGCTGAAGCGAGTGGGCAAGAGGGGCGAGGGCAGATGGGAGAGGATTTCTTGGGAGGAGGCGCTCAGCATGGTGGCCGAGGCATTTTCCCAGGCAAAGGAAAGCCATGGAGCCCAGTCAGTGGCTTTCATACATGGGTCAGCCAAGGGGTTTAGGGACAGCTATTTGGCCAGGCTGGCCAACGTTTTTGGCACACCAAACGTCGCCTGGCAGGGACATGTCTGCGCCATACCGAGAGCCCTCGCCTCCCAGCTTACCTGTGGCTTTGTCCCCACCCCAGACTATGATTATCCCCCAGCCTGCGTGATTGTTTGGGCCTCAAATATGGCTGAAACCAATCCCTCAGCACATCGGAAGTTGCTCCAAGCTTTAGATAGGGGCACCAAGCTCATGGTGATAGACCCCCGGGGCACAGAGCTCGCCAGAAGGGCGGATCTATGGCTGAGGATAAGACCTGGCTCGGACCTGGCCCTGGCCCTGAGCCTGATAAATATGATAGTGAACGAAAACCTCTATGACAAGGACTTTGTGGCCAACTGGACGGTCGGCTTCGATGAGCTCAAGGCTCATGTCCAGGGATATCCCCCGGAGAAAGTTGAGCCGATAACCTGGATAGAGGCGGAGGCGATAAGAAAGGCAGCCAGGCTTTATGCCACAAACAGGCCGGCCTGTATCCAGGACGGCAATGGGCTCGACCACAACCTAAATAGCTTCCAAGCTGCCCGGGCCATATCCATCTTGAGAGCCATCACTGGCAACCTGGGCGTGCCCGGTGGAGAAGTACAGTACCTGCCGGTACCGGTAGTAAGACGCAAATCACCCGAGCTGGAGCTGTGGGACAGATTGCCTGAGGAGATCTGGCGGAGGAGGGTGGGGGCAGAGTTAAAGCTGCTGCCCATTGTCCGATATGTGACGCCGGAGAGCATCTTTAAAGCAGTCCTGGAGGAGAAGCCCTACCCCATCCGGGTCATCTACCTGCATGCCTGTAATTCTCTTTTGACCCACCCCAACGCTCAATATGTCCGCCAGGCCCTGGAAAAGCTGGATTTCCTGGTAGTGGCTGATCTTTTCCCGACGCCAACGGCTGCTCTGGCTGACCTCGTGCTCCCGGCGAGCGGCTACCTTGAGCACGATGATGTCGTGGTGTCCCTAAACGGTGGCCTGGTCCAAGCCCAGCAAAAAGTGGCTCAGGTGGGCGAGTGCCGCTCCGACTACGAGATAATAAGCGGGCTGGCCAGGAAGCTGGGGCTGGGAGAATACTTCTGGGACACCGAGGAGCAGTGTCTGGACGCCATCCTGGAACCAGCCGGTTTAACCTTCAGAGAACTCCAGCAACTGGGGATAGTCTGGGGTACCAAGCAATACCGGAAGTATTTGAGCGGTGGCTTTGAGACGCCCTCTGGCAAGGTCGAGCTTTATTCCAGTCGGCTCAAGGAGTGGGGCTTTGACCCCCTCCCCACCTACCGTGAGCTCCCAGAAACTCCCTACAGCGACCCGGAATTGGCCCAGGAATATCCCCTGATCCTCACTAGTTGGAAACCGCTCCCCTACCGTCATTCCCGGCTAAGACAGATAGGTAGCCTGCGAGGAGTTCATCCGGAGCCGATGATCCACCTTCATCCGCAAACGGCCGACGAGCTGGGAATAAAGGAAGGCGATTGGGTGTACATTGAAACTAAGCGAGGCCGGATCAAGCAGAAAGCCCATCTGGCTCCCGACCTCGACCCCAGGGTGGTGGGGGTTGATTATGGCTGGTGGTTTCCCGAAAGAGGAGCAGAGCTTTTTGGCTGGGAGGAGTCAAACGTAAATCTCCTAACCGACAACCGCCCGCCATACGGTCGGGAGATGGGCTCCACCAACCTTCGAGGCCTATTCTGCAGGGTTTACAGGGCTTAAAGTGTTCTACGGATGGTATATCGTCATAGCTGCGGGCTTGCTCTCCTTCTACTATGGCGGCGCGGTAGTATATGGTTTTACCAGCCTATTCAACCCAATAGCGGCTGAAACGGGCTGGAGCTATACCCACCTTTCACTCGCCTCCTCAGTTCGCGGTATTGAAGCTGCGCTGCTGGCCCCACTCGTGGGGGCTTTGGCTGATCGCTGGGGCCCCCGAAGATTGATCTTCTGCGGCGTCGTCATGGTTGGCCTGGGGCTTTTCCTCCTGAGCCAGGCCACCAGCCTGGCTCTCTTCTACATCGCCTTTGCCGTGGTAACCCTAGGCTTCGCTGGCATTTCCCCTACAGTAATGTTCGTCTCCGCGGTCAACTGGTTCAGGAAGAACCTGGGCTGGGCACTCGCCCTAATGACCGCCAGCGCTGGCTTGAGCGGGCTAATGGTCCCCGTGCTGACCAGGCTGATTGACGCCTATGGCTGGCGCACCGTGGTGCTCTTCCTCGCCTGTGGAATGTGGGCCTTGGGAATACCGCTGTCGCTCATCTTCCGCCACCGGCCCGAACCCTATGGATACCTGCCCGATGGCAAGGAAGGAGAACACCCTACAGATAAGCTGGGCAATTCAACAAATCAAGGCGAAATAAAAGCCGGGCAGGCTTTAAAGAGTCGCCGCTTCTGGCAGATCGCCTCTGCCTTCGCTCTCCAAATGATGGCCACTGGCGCCTTAATTATTCATGTAATGCCCTATCTAGATAGCCTCGGAATTCCCCGGGAGACCGCCAGCCTGATAGCCATGGTCATACCCCTGCTGAGTGTGGCCGCCCGCCTCGGCTTTGGATGGCTCATCGGCCTGCTTAAGGCGAAGTACCTAACTGGCATAGCTATCGGCCTGCTGGCAGCCGGCCTGCTCTCCTTTGCCCGCCTGGGGAACTCGCGCTGGCTGTTCATACCCTTCCTTATCGCCTTCAGCGCTGGCTACGGGGGAATGTTCGTGATAAGGCCTGCCCTCATCAGAGAACAATTCGGCACGAAGGCTTTCGGAGCCATTTACGGGGTTACGGATAGCGTCATGGTGCTCGGTGCCATTCTAGGTACCCCCTTAGCCGGCTGGGTATTCGATGTGCGGGGAGTATATCACCCCATCTGGCTTATCTTCACCGGCAACCTATTGCTAGCTTCACTTCTGATATTGACAGTTCCTCCCCCGCGAACGAAGGGTAGGGCCAATGCTGTGGACTCATTCCGTTGCAAAGGGAACAGTACCCCTTGACACGACACCCCTCACCGATTATAATTTAGCCAA
>CAZYDA010000093.1:0-3828 GCA_964645275.1 uncultured Dehalococcoidia bacterium
TAATTCAAACTTGACAAACCGGTAAGGACTGCTAAAATTGTACCGCAAGCTTGCGTCAACTTGGGTTCCTAAACTCGACTTTTGAGGGAGGATAAAATCTACGCCATAATTGAAAGCGGTGGTAAACAATATCGGGTCTCCCCGGGCCAGAAGTTAGAGCTGGATCTGCTCCCCAGTAAGGAGGGGGAGAAAATCGAGCTGGACCGGGTTCTCTTTATTGGTAATGAGGACAAGGTTTTAGTGGGTCAGCCCTTCATTGAAGAGGCAAAGGTCAAGGCCACCATCCTAGAGCATAGCAAGGGTGAGAAGATCATCGTTTTCAAATATAAACCGAAGGTACGATATCGGCGTAAGAAGGGCTATCGGCCACGTTATTCCCGCGTGCTTATCGAAGAGATAATTTTACCAGAAGGTGAGGCAGCATGGCACACAAAAAGGCAGGCGGAAGCACCAGACTCGGGCGAGACAGCATAGCTAAGAGGCTCGGAGTAAAGCGATTTGATGGAGAACTTGTGCGGGCAGGGAACATCCTGGTGCGACAGAGAGGCACCAAGTTTCATCCGGGGGAGAACGTTGGCCTGGGACGAGATTACACCCTCTTTGCCCTCGTTGATGGGAGGGTGAAATTCGAGCCGAAAGACAAGCGCCGCAAGAAGGTGAGCGTTTACCCAGCAGGCTGAAGATGAAGGAGAAGATTCACCCCAAATATTACCCCGAGGCGGAGATCATCTGCTCCTGCGGTAACGTCATTCGTTGTGGCTCCACCAAGCCAAAGATGAAGATCGAGGTGTGCAGCCAGTGCCATCCTTTCTTCACTGGGGAGCAACGCATCATAGATACCGCTGGTCAGGTGGAACGCTTCAAACGTAGGTACAGGAAGAAGTAACCCCGACCAAAGGCTTTCCCTTTTCAGAGCAAGCGGACGAAGAGAAGGTATGGGCCTGAAATACGATGTGGTGATAGTGGGTGGCGGCCCAGCGGGAATTTTCACCGCTTTAGAACTTTCTAAATTCTCTGACCTCGATATCCTGCTTCTCGAGAAGGGAAAGGACCTCTCCAAGCGCAGTTGCCCCGCACTGAATGGTGAGAGCAAAGGCTGTCTTCACTGCCCTACCTGCAATATGGTGAGCGGGTGGGGTGGGGCCGGAGCTTTCAGTGACGGGAAGCTTACCCTCTCCCCAGAGGTTGGTGGACGACTCAAGTCCTACCTCGGTGAGGAGAGATTAAAGGAGCTAATCAACTACGTTGATCAGGTTTATCTCAACTTTGGCACCTCAAATGACCTCTATGGAGTCGGTCCACATATAGAGACCCTGCGGGAGAAGGCCGCTGCGGCTGGGCTCAGGCTCATCCCAGTCCCCTTGAGACATCTGGGAACTGAGCGCTGCCGCGAGGTACTGAGAGGGATGCATCAGTATCTCATCCCTCGAATAGATGTTCGAACCGAGGCCAAGGTTTCCTCCATCCAGGTCGAGGAGGGGAAGCTTAGGGGAATAGTGACCCAGGAAGGCGAAGAGATCAGCACGAGGTTCCTGGTGGTTGCTCCAGGCCGGGAGGGGGCAGAATGGCTGGTGAGCGAGGCCAGGAGGTTGGGCCTCACCACTCAGAACAACCCCATTGATGTGGGCGTACGGGTAGAGGTGCCACGGACGGTACTGGATGACCTCACCAATGTGCTCTACGAATGCAAGCTCGAGTTCCGCTCGGCTGGCTTTAACGACCGCTTCCGTACCTTCTGCATGTGCCCCGGCGGGGAGGTAGTTCTCGAATCAACAGGTGGCCGAGAAGCAGTAGTCACAGTGAATGGCCACAGTTATGCCAACTCAACCACTGAGAACACCAACTTTGCCATCCTGGGAAGCGTGGCCTTCGCCGAACCCTTCCGCGACCCCATTGCTTATGGTAAATGTCTGGCTCGATTGGCCAATCTCCTCAGTGGTGGCGCTGTCCTCCAGCGCCTGGGCGATCTGAAAAATCGCCAGTGCTCCACTTGGAACAGCATTGGGCTAGCCTCGGTCGAACCTACCCTGAAGTCGGCCACCCCCGGAGACATCTGCGGAGTGCTCCCCTACCGCTTCGTCAAAGGGATAGAGGAAATGCTGGCTGCCATGGATCGACTGGCTCCCGGCGTGGCGGCCCCAGACACCCTCCTCTATGGAATAGAAGTCAAGTTCTATTCCTCTCGCTTGAAGCTAAGTGAGAGCTTGGAGACCGAGATAAGGGACATATTCGCCATTGGCGACGGTGCTGGCATCACCCGAGGTCTGGTTCAGGCCTCTGTCTCCGGAGTGGTGGCAGCCAGGGAGATACTCAGCCGGGTGGGAAAAGAAGGCCTAGGTTCCCCAGTCTAGATTTCCAGATGAGCGAAACCTATTTTGTTGGCATTGACCTCACCTCCTCCACCCAGAAGGCAAGTGCCTATGCCCGGCTGAATGAGGAGCTGAAAGTTCATCTCGACCTCCTCCACCCGGACTCCGACCTGTTGAAAGCAGTTGAGGGAGATAGGCCAGTCCTGGTGGCCATTGATGCCCCTCTGGGCCTCCCACGCGGGGCTTGCTGCCTGGAGGAGAGCTGTAGCTGTCAGCCACTCTCAAAGCTCAGGGAATGTGAACAGGAACTTGCCAAAAGAAGAATCCCCTGCTTCTTCACCACCAAGAAATCGATCATTAAGAAGCTTGTTTACCGAGCCATTGGGCTGAAGAAACAGCTAGAAGCTCGGGGTTACGAGGTGATCGAAATATATCCCTATGCTACAAAGGTCTGCCTCTGGGGTCGACCGATACCCTCCAAACTAAAGCCGGAGGGACTTCAATTTCTTCGGCGAAATTTGAGAGCACTTCTCCCAGGGCTCTCAGTCATAGAGGAGCTCAACCACGACCTATGTGATGCCCTCCTGGCCGCTTACACCGCCTGGCTTTTCTACCATGGCCAGGCTGAGGCGATAGGAAATCCGGTCGAGGGCCAGATAGTTATCCCGATAGTTTTTTAGCTGGGCGGCATTCTGCCGAGCAGGATGGCAGAAAGCTCCTCGGCCACCTGAGGATCAGCCACCGCCACGACCTCATCCTCGGCTTCCAAGGCCACATTCATAGAGGGCAACTGCGGACCCCTGTCCTTGCTGATTATCAGGCAGACCAGACATTTTGCAGGAAGCTTGAATTCCCCCAGTCTCTTTCCTACGACAGCGGAATCAGGGGGGATCTTCACCCCTATCACCTCCAGCCCCTTCCCCTTGAGCTCGAGCAGAGGGATCAGGGGAGGGGAGGGAAGCTCGTGCTCTATATGGGCCAATATGAGATCAGTGCTGGAGACAGTCACATCAATGCCCAGTTTCTCAAAAAGGACTTTGTGGCGCGGGTTCTTAATGCGAGCAATGGTGTGAGCCACATGAAAGCGATGCTTGGCCACCTGACAGGCCACCAGATTGTCCTCATCGTCCCCGGTAACCGCTACCAGTACATCTGCCCGACCGGCCCCAGCCTCCTCTAGAATGCGAGCCTCGCAGCCATCTCCCCTCACCACCACCTCCCCAAGCTCCTCAGCCAGAACCGCGTACCGGCTGGCTTCCTTCTCCAAAAGGGTTACTTCCTGCTCCTCGTTAAGCAAAGCCTTGGCCAGATGATATCCAACCTCTCCCCCACCGACAACAATGATATACATTTCAACCTCCAATGAGCTCCTTCAGCGCCTTAGCCCCAATGATAGTCGGACTGATGGTCTTCAGTCCCAGCTCCCGATACATTTCCTCTCGGATGGGATCATAGATGCGGCAAATTACCTGAGGCACGTTGAAGATGTGTTTAGCCATTTGGGCGGCCATCACATTCC